>NZ_JAKUFF010000008.1:0-97206 GCF_022663305.1 Bacillus cereus group sp. BfR-BA-01408
CATACGATTGTTCCCATTTTTCATTTCCCCCTAAGTTTATAATCCCAAAAACTTTTTGTAACCGCTTAACTTTCTGTCTTTATTTTAATATGTTATACTTTTTACGTCAATAGGTTTTTAGTATAACACATTAAATATTTTTATTTTAAATTAGTATGCGATATTCAAACAAAAAAAACAGCCATATTTATACGTACGACTGTTTTACATTATTTATTCTTCGTATTCCGCATGCAAAGATGTAGATGGAACTAGAAATGAGAAAAACTGAGCTAACTCAGCTGCTTCCTCTTCTGAACCTAATTTGAACACTTCCTGCAAATGTTGAACATTCTCTACATCATCTCGTCCAAGTAAAGTAGACCTTCCTGTTTGCATGCAAACAATAAGTGGCTTTCCAAAAAACATATTTGTATAAATAACACCAAAATCATAACGAGTATCATGTGTCATAAACCCCAAAAATCGTACCTTCACACTTTCATGCTCATCATACAATTTTTCAAACATCGGTTTCCACCTTTCTACATCACCTTTCATTAGTATATTAAACAAAAAAAGGAATACTCCTTTTAATTGTCAAAAAATTCAGTAGGATGTAGAATGAGAGTATTCTACTAAGTTAGGGGGAACTTATATGCAACATGCCTTTATTACGCTTGTACCTAAATCCAATCAACAATCTGTTTCAATAGATGATATAAAACAACTTTTTCATTATTATAAAACAGTTACTTCCAAAACTGGTGTTCAAATTAATTACGCTTATACAAATACCGCTTTTCCGTATGAAATTTTAGATACATCAGCAACAACATTCAAACTACAATCTACGCACGATCGATATGACTCCATTTATGTTGGTGTCGGTATAGAAAAGGAACAAACTTATATTCAAGTTTCTTTACCACCTAATGCAACATTTGGTGATAAAGGAAAAGCAAATGAATTTTGCCGTTTTCTAGCGAAGAAATTAGAAGGAGAGTTGAAATTATTTAATGGAAGAACAATGTATTTCTATAAACGTTAATTTAAAAAATAGAAAATATAATTAAGAAAAGTATGCAATTTGAACACGTAAGGAATAATGCCTGCTTTCTAATTTGCAATACAAAATATGCGATCACATATGCTAAATAAAGAAATACAAAAAATAGAATGACTTTATAATGCAACTTATCACCATTTGACAATGATAATACAACAGAAAAACCACTCCATAATAAAAAATGATAAAATATAACATGTAATATTTTCATGGAACCTTCTCCTTTGACATGCTCTATTTTATTAATATATGGTATTAAGTTTGAATCAATTACATATTACACGAAAGCATATATACGGCTTTTGGATTTATATATGTTTTAACAATTCAATTAAATTATTATATATTCATTCGACAAGTACGTATAAAGACCTTGCAAGCCACTTTTATTATAAAATAAAAAATAGCCCATCTCTTTAAATAAGAGATGGGCTATTTTCATTACTTAAATTATTTTACAATGTGAATTGGCATTCCAAGAGCAACTTCAGCTGCTTCCATTGTGATTTCACCTAATGTTGGGTGAGCGTGGATTGTTTGAGCGATATCTTCTGCTGTCATTCCAGCTTCGATAGCTAAACCAATCTCAGAAATAATATCAGAAGCGCCTGCACCTGCAACTTGAGCACCTACAAGAAGACCATCTTCTTTACGTGTTACAAGTTGTAAGAAACCGTCAGTGCTGTTTAATGATAATGCACGACCGTTAGCAGCGAATGGGAACTTAGATACAGTTACAGTCATTCCAGCTTCTTCAGCTTGTTTCTTAGTGTAACCAACAGATGCTAATTCTGGATCAGTGAAGCATACTGCAGGAATTCCGATGTAATCGATAGCTGACGCATGGCCACTAATTGCTTCTACAGCTACTTTACCTTCGTAAGAAGCTTTGTGAGCTAATGGTGGTCCAGGAACGATATCACCGATTGCATAGATGTTTGGTACATTTGTACGACATTGCTCATCGATTTCGATGATGCCGCGGTCAGTCATTTTAACTCCAACTTGCTCAAGACCGATTTCTTGAGTGTTTGGACGACGACCTACAGTTACTAATACGTAATCTGCTTCTACAGTTTGGATTTCACCTTTAACTTCGAAGCTAACTTTTACGCCAGTTTCTGTTTCTTCAACGCCTTTAGCCATAGCTTTTGTATGGATTGTTACGTTACCTTTTTTCTGTAGAGCACGTTTAACAACAGAGCTCATAGCTTTTTCGAAACCAGCTAAGATTTCGTCGCCCGCTTCTACTACAGTAACTTCTGTACCGAAGTTAGCATATGCAGTACCTAATTCCATACCGATGTAACCGCCGCCGATTACAACAAGTTTTTTAGGAATTTCAGGTAAGCTTAAAGCACCTGTAGAGTTGATAACACGTTTAGAGTATTTGAATCCTGGAATTTCGATTGGTGTAGAACCAGTTGCAAGAACAGCATTTTTAAACGTATAAGTTTGAGCTGCATCTTCAGTCATTACGCGTAATGTGTTAGCATCTACGAAGTAAGCTTCACCGCGAATGATTTCAACTTTGTTACCTTTAAGAAGGCCTTCAACACCGCCAGTTAATTTCTTAACTACGCCGTTTTTCCATTCTTGAACTTTTGTAAAGTCAACTTTTACGTTCTCTGCAGTGATACCCATGTCATCAGAATGCATTGCATTCTCATAACGATGACCTGCATTGATTAACGCTTTTGAAGGAATACATCCAACGTTTAAGCATACGCCACCAAGGTTAGCTTTTTCAATGATCGCTACCTTTTGACCTAATTGTGCTGCACGAATTGCCGCAACGTATCCACCAGGACCTGCACCAACAACGACTGTATCTAATTCAATTGGGAAATCTCCTACTACCATTGTTATTACGCCTCCATTACTAATAATTGTGGGTCATTCAATAGACGTTTAATTTGGTTTAATGCTTTTTGAGCAGTTGCGCCGTCAATTAAACGATGGTCAAAGCTTAGAGATAATGCTAATACTGGAGCTGCAACGATCTCACCGTTTTTCACAACTGGTTTCTCAGCGATACGGCCGATACCAAGGATTGCTACTTCTGGGTGGTTGATAACTGGAGTGAACCATTGTCCACCTGCAGAACCAATGTTTGTAATTGTGCAAGAAGCGCCTTTCATTTCAGCAGGAGCTAAACGACCTTCACGTGCTTTACCAGCAAGATCATTGATCTCGTTAGAAATTGTGAAGATAGACTTGCGATCTGTATCTTTAACAACTGGTACTAATAGACCTTTGTCTGTATCAGCTGCGATACCGATGTTGAAGTAATGTTTATGAACTACTTCTTGAGAAGCATCATCTAAAGAAGTGTTTAACATTGGATATTCACGTAATGCAGATGTTAAAGCTTTAACAACGTATGGAAGGTAAGTTAATTTAATACCTTTGTCAGCTGCAACAGCTTTGAACTTCTTACGGTGAGCAACAAGTTCAGTTACATCTACTTCATCCATTAATGTTACGTGAGGAGCTGTATGTTTAGAGTTAACCATTGCTTTCGCAATTGCTTTACGGATACCACTCATTTTCTCACGAGTTTCTGGATATTCACCAGCTGGGATTGGTTGTGCTTTTGGTGCTTCTTCTTTCGCTGCTGCTGGAGTAGCTTCTACTGCTGCTGGAGCCTCAGTTGTTGCTACCGCTTGTCCACCATTTGCAAATGCATCGATGTCAGCTTTTACGATACGACCGTTCTTACCAGAACCAGCTACTTTATGAATGTCTACGCCGTTTTCACGAGCATATTTACGAACAGATGGCATAGCGATTACGCGCTCATTTACTACTTCTGCAGTTGCTGCTGGAGTAGCTTCAGCTTTAGGAGCTTCTTCTTTTGCTTCTTCAGCTTTAGGAGCTTCGTCATGATCGTCGCCTTTAAATTTAAGGTTTTCGTATCCAGGAGCATCAAATTTAATTAATGTATCTCCAACTACTGCAACCGTACCTTCTTCTACAAGTACTTCAAGTACTTTACCTTTAACAGGAGAAGGAATTTCTACTACTGCTTTATCATTTTGTACTTCAAGAAGTACGTCGTCTTCGTTTACTTCGTCGCCTGGTTTAATAAACCATTTTACGATTTCACCTTCGTGGATACCTTCACCGATATCTGGTAGTTTAAATTCAAATGCCACGGAATTCAGCCCCCTGATTCATTTCTTTATTATGGAATATGGCAAAAGAAATCAGCATGTGCTGATTTCTTTTGCACATGAATAAGTAAAAATTAGAAGTTCATTACTTTGTTAACAGCTTCAACAATATCTTTGTGGTTTGGTAACCATACGCTCTCAGCTTGAGAGAATGGGAATACTGTATCAGCAGCTGCAACACGTACAACTGGAGCTTCTAAGTTTAAGATTGCACGGTCGTTAATTTCCGCTACAACGTTAGCTGCAATACCAGCTTGTTTTTGAGCTTCTTGAACTACAACTACGCGGCCTGTTTTTTCAACAGAAGCGATGATTGTTTCGATATCTAATGGTTGAACTGTACGTAAGTCAACAACTTCTAAAGAGATACCTTCTTTTTCAAGTTCTTCAGCAGCTTTTAATGCAGCGTGAACCATAGCACCGTAAGCGATAACAGATACATCTGTACCTTCACGTTTGATGTCAGCTTTGCCTAAATCAATTGTGTATTCGCCTTCTGGTACATCTTGACGGAATGAACGGTATAATTTCATATGCTCTAAGTAGATAACTGGATCGTTGTCACGAATCGCAGAGATTAAAAGACCTTTTGCATCGTATGGAGTAGATGGAATAACAACTTTTAGACCAGGTTGTTGAGCCACTAAACCTTCTAAGCTATCAGCATGTAGTTCAGGAGTATGAACACCACCACCGAATGGAGAACGAACTGTTACTGGAGCAGTCCAACGTCCACCAGAACGGTAACGCATACGAGCTAATTGACCAGAAATTGAATCCATTACTTCATAAACGAAACCGAAGAATTGGATTTCTGGAACTGGACGGAATCCTTCAAGTGCAAGTCCAACTGCAAGTCCACCAATACCAGACTCTGCAAGTGGAGTATCCATTACACGGTCTTCACCGAATTCAGCTTGTAAACCTTCAGTAGCACGGAATACACCGCCGTTTACACCAACGTCTTCACCAAACACAAGTACGTTAGGGTCATTTTTCATTTCAACGCGTAAAGCATCAGTGATTGCTTGAATCATTGTCATTTGAGCCATGGCTTACTTCGACTCCTTTTCTTTGTAAATTTCATATTGTTCAGCTAAGTTGTAAGGCATTTTTTCGTACATGATTTCCATTAAATCAGTAACTTTTTGTTTTGGAGCTTGGTCAGCCTTAGCAATTGCTTGTTTGATATCTTCTTTTGCTTCTTCGATTACTTTCTCTTCAACTTCTTGAGACCATAGGCCTTTGTTTTCTAAGAATGCACGGAAGCGTACGATTGGATCTTTTTGTTCCCATTCGTTCTCGATATCTTTTGTACGGTAACGAGTTGGGTCATCACCAGCCATTGTATGTGGACCGTAACGGAATGTTAAAGTCTCGATTAAAGTAGGACCTTCGCCATTTACTGCACGCTCACGAGCGAAAGCAGTTGCTGCGTATACAGCTAATGGATCCATACCGTCTACTTGAATTCCGTAAATACCTGCTGCTACTGCTTTTTGTGCTACAGTTTTAGCTGCAGATTGCTTTTCTACTGGAGTAGAGATTGCATAACGGTTGTTTTGTACAACGAAGATTGCTGGAGCTTTGAATGCGCCCGCAAAGTTCATACCTTCGTAGAAGTCACCTTGTGAAGCACCACCGTCACCAGTGTAAGTAATTGCAACAGATTTTTTACCACGTAATTTCATACCTAACGCAACACCAGCAGTTTGGATGATTTGCGCACCGATGATGATTTGTGGAGCAAGTGCATTTACGTTCTCAGGCATTTGGTTACCCATGAAATGTCCACGAGAGAATAAGAATGCTTGGTATAATGGTAAACCGTGCCATACTAATTGTGGCACATCACGATATCCTGGTAAGATGAAATCTTCTGCTTCAAGTGCGAAATGACTTGCTAATTGAGAAGCCTCTTGTCCAGCTGTTGGTGCGTAGAAACCTAAACGTCCTTGACGGTTTAAAGAAATAGAACGTTGATCTAGTACGCGAGTATACACCATACGGCGCATTAATTCTTTTAATTGATCATCAGATAATTCAGGCATAGCTGCTTCATTCACAACTTCGCCTTTTTCATTTAAAATTTGTAATGTTTCAAATTGAGCTGCGATAGCTTTCATTTGCTCATCAACATTAAATAGGGTCTTTTTTGTTTTAGTACCCATTCCGTTCACCTCTTCCTCTCTTGAACCATATTCTGAAACGCTTTCACTATCTATTAGCTAGATGGAAACCGCAACAATGTAAACCAACAAATTTATTTGTCGGTTGAGAATAATTTTGTGTACCTAACAATCTGTACTAATGTTTTTTCAGAAACATATTAATACAATCTTGATCACGTTTTTTAGTTTACAACTATTCTAATTACGATGTCAATTACTTTGAATACGTTTTTTTATAAATAATCTGCAGGTTTCTCCTACACAAACGTGTTTTTATTTTTCACATCTGTATTAGTAAGCATTAACCTACTGTTATATTATTCCCTTTTTAACTTGTTTTTTCTCTTAGAATAATATGTAAACGATTTAATTCCCTTTAGTTTTTCTCTCTTCTTAGCAAAAATATACAAACTCTTCTTCCTTTTATAGGTAATTACCCATACATTTCTACTCTTCCTTCCATACATTATAGTAACCGCAGTATTAGCGGGAAATGATAAAGGAGGTCATCTCATGTACGGATATTCATATTGCTATCCAACTTGTTCATATCCTTCCTACGGTTATGGCGGTTCTTGTGGTGGGTCTGGACGCGGCTTCGCCTTAATCGTTGTGTTGTTTATTCTTTTAATTATCGTTGGTGCTGCTTGCATTCGCTAATGTAAAATGAAACAACTATGGAAAGAAAGAGACGGCTCTGCCGTCTCTTTCTTTTTATTCCTACATAACCGATCTATCTTCCCCTTACTTGCCGATGACTTTTTCCATCTCCTTTGGTAGACTAAAAGGGAAAGGAGAGATTACATATGCTTACAATGAAAGATGTAATTCGCGAAGGAGATCCTATTTTGCAAAACGTTGCAGAAGAGGTAGTACTACCAGCGAGCGAAGAAGATACAAATACTCTTAAAGAAATGATTGAATTTGTAATAAATAGCCAAGATCCTGAAATGGCTGAAAAATATAGTTTACGCCCTGGAATCGGATTAGCGGCTCCACAAATCGGTATTTCAAAAAGAATGATTGCGGTTCATGTAACAGATACGGACGGTACGTTATATAGTCATGCATTATTCAATCCAAAAATCATTAGCCATTCTGTTGAACGTACATATTTACAAAGTGGTGAAGGCTGTCTATCAGTAGACCGTGAAGTACCTGGTTATGTCCCTCGTTATACAAGAATTACAGTGAAAGCAACTTCTATTAACGGCGAAGAAGTAAAATTACGTTTAAAAGGGTTACCAGCAATTGTATTTCAACATGAAATTGACCATTTAAATGGTGTTATGTTCTATGACCACATTAATAAAGAAAATCCATTTGCCGCTCCTGACGATTCAAAACCTCTGGAGCGATAGTAAAAAAGGCGGAATACACTCTTCCGCCTTTTTACTATATGAAATAGATTCCATATTCACTTATAGCAATCCAGCCCATTTTAAACCGTGATATATACCGTCTTCACTAACATCCTTTGTCACATGATTCGCAAGTTTTTTCAAGTCTTCATGACCATTCCCCATCACAATACCTGTCCCAACTGCTTCAATCATTTCTAAATCATTTAAGCCATCCCCAAATGCATACACTTGTTCACGGTTAAATCCTAATTTTTCAATAAATTTCTCAATCCCTTTTGCCTTAGAACCACCATTTGGAATAATATCCATTGAATACGCATGCCAGCGAATAAAATGAAAGTCTGGGTATTGATTTATAAACTTTTCTTCTTCATTTACTTCACAGAAAAGAAGTGTTTGATAAATATTACGCTTCTCATAAAAATCAGGTTCATATGCCGGATGCTCAAAATGTAAACTGCCAAACCCTTCTTTCACATAATCATGATATTCCACTGATGCTCTCATTTCTTGATGATCAAGATATACAAGCGGATATCCTTCTTGTTTTGCAAACTGAGTAAACTTATGTAGAGCATCTGGATGTAATGGGTTATTAAATACTACCTCATCTTCAAATACAACGTACTGTCCATTAAAGCTAACATAATTGTGGATATTCAGTTCCTTACGAATATCTTCAAACATAAATGGTGCACGTCCTGTCGCAATTGCTACATGCACGCCTTTTTCTTGTAACTGTCTTACTGCATCTCGTGTAGATTGCGGAATCTTCTTATCATGATCTAATAATGTTCCATCAATATCAAAAAAGACAATTTTATCATTCATTTGTCAAAATCCTTTCTGTTACTCTATATTCCTATTTTGATTATCGCTTTTCAAATGCTAAAAAAAAGTATAACATATTAAACATCTGTGAAGAAAGCGTTCACTTTCTGACCTTATTTATGAAACCTGCATATATATATTAGTAAAAAATGTGGATACTTGTTCGTATGAATTTTCTTTTCTATTCTTTCTCATACTATATCTATAACTAACGGCTACTAATCGTTACTATAGAATAACTTTCTCTGTATGAGAAAAGACAAGATTCAACATTCACTTTTGTCCTCTTTCTTATATCAGAGACGGCATTTTCACTAGTAATATGCATGTTTAAAATAAGGAAAGGAAGGAGTAATCATGCTGAAGAAGCTGAAGAAAAAGCTGAAGCGTTATTTAAAAGATCTAGTCCGTAAAAAGACGATCGCTTAAATTGTGCCCATTTCGGGCTTTTTCTTCATTCTCATTCGAAAAAACATGAAAATCGTGACTGTTTGCTTTATAATAAGTAACAGATAATGCAAAACATAGACAAGGAGAGGTTTTCCAAATGATTTTTAAAGTATTTTATCAAGAAAAAATGACTGAGGTTCCAGTACGTGAAAATACAAAAGTTTTATATTTAGAGGCTACGTCTGAAAAGGATGTTCGTACAAAATTAAATAAGTTCGCATATAATATCGAATTCGTTCAGTCTGTGACTGGCAATCATCTTGAATATGAAAAAGAAAACGCTGATTTAACATTAGCGGAAATCGTATAGTCATATGAAATTTCTAAAGAATGATCAAGCAGCCGTTTTTGCTTTAGGTGGTCTTGGTGAAATCGGTAAAAATACATATGCTGTTCAATTTCAAGATGAAATTATTATAATTGACGCTGGAATTAAGTTTCCAGAAGACGAACTCCTCGGAATCGATTATGTAATACCAGATTACACTTATTTTGTGCGAAACGAAGATAAAATTAAAGGGTTATTCATTACACATGGTCACGAAGATCATATCGGTGGAATTCCTTACTTATTACGTCAAGTGAACATTCCGATTTATGGCGGAAAATTAGCAATTGCACTAATCAAAAACAAATTAGAAGAGCACGGATTACTTCGTAAAGCAAAGCTTTATGAAATTCAAGAAGATGATGTTATTAAATTTAAAAAGACATCTGTTTCCTTCTTCCGTACAACTCACAGTATCCCAGATTCATACGGAGTTGTTGTGAAAACACCTCAAGGACAAGTGGTTCATACTGGAGATTTCAAATTTGACTTCACACCGGTTGGTGAACCAGCGGACTTAACAAAAATGGCTGAAATCGGAAAAGACGGTGTACTTTGTCTCTTATCTGACAGTACAAACAGTGAAGTTCCAAACTTTACAATGTCTGAGCGCCGTGTTGGTGATAGTATTCAAGATATTTTCCGCAAAGTAGAAGGTCGTATTATCTTCGCAACCTTTGCATCAAATATCCATCGCTTGCAACAAGTCGTTGAAGCGGCTGTTGAAAACAATCGTAAAGTGGCTGTATTTGGCCGAAGTATGGAGGCAGCGATTGAAATCGGACAAAACCTCGGTTATATTCGCTGTCCGAAAGATACATTTATAGATGCATCTCAATTAAATCGTCTACCGGCTAATAAAGTTGTTATTTTATGTACAGGTAGTCAAGGAGAGCCAATGGCAGCACTTTCACGTATTGCTAATGGTACCCATCGTCAAATTCAAATTATTCCTGGCGACACAGTTGTGTTCTCTTCTTCACCAATCCCTGGTAATACAGTTAGTGTAAGCCGTACAATTAATATGTTGTACCGTGCTGGTGCTGATGTAATCCACGGAAAACTGTCAAACATTCATACGAGTGGACACGGTGGACAAGAAGAACAAAAACTAATGCTTCGTCTAATTAAACCGAAGTATTTCATGCCAATTCATGGTGAATATCGTATGCAACGTATGCATATGAAATTAGCAAATGATTGTGGTATTCCAGAAGAAAACTGTTTCATTATGGATAATGGTGATGTTCTTGCCTTACGTTCAGATGAAGCAAGTGTAGCTGGTAAAATACCATCTGGATCTGTTTATATTGACGGAAATGGTATTGGAGATATCGGTAATATCGTATTACGCGATCGTCGTATCCTTTCTGAAGAAGGACTTGTTATTGTCGTCGTAAGCATTGATATGAAAGAATTTAAAGTTGCAGCAGGGCCTGATATTATCTCACGTGGTTTCGTTTATATGCGCGAAAGTAGTGATTTAATTAATGATGCTCAAACATTAATTACAACTCATTTAGAAAAAGTAATGGAACGTAAAACAACGCAATGGTCTGAAATTAAAAATGAAATTACAGATACATTAGCACCATTCCTATATGAGAAAACGAAACGTCGCCCAATGATTTTACCAATCATTATGGAGATATAAGAAAAAAGGACAATACCTTTATGGTATTGTCCTTTTCTCTTATCTTAAAAAGTGCTTGAAACGATCTACTTCATCGTCATGACCAATTACAATTAATATATCTCCCGCTTGAATATTTTCCGTAGCTCGAGGGGATACAATAACTTCTTTACCACGTTTAATCGCTACAATATTCAATCCAAACTTCGCACGAATATCTAATTCGATTAAAGAATGACCATCAATTTTTTTATTTGCAATAATCTCTACAATGCTATGCTCATCTGAAAGCTCAAGATAGTCTAGCACATTACTTGATGCAATATTATTAGCAATCCTTTTTCCCATATCACGCTCTGGGTGCACAATGTGATCTGCTCCTATTTTACTTAATACTTTTTCATGGTAATCATTTTGAGCTTTTACAGTAATATTTTTTACACCTAACTCTTTCAGAATTAATGTTGTTAAAATACTTGAATTTAAATTGTCTCCAATCGCAACGACTACATGATCAAAATTACGAATACCAAGACTTTTTAATACCATCTCATCTGTTGAATCTGCAATTACAGCATGTGAAGCTATATTTGCAAACTCATTAATTTTATCCTCATCTGAGTCAATTGCCATTACTTCCATACCTAATTGAGCAAGTTCCCGACAAATACTTCCACCAAAACGCCCAAGCCCAATGACAGCAAATTCTTTCTCTTTTTCACCCACAGAAATTCCTCCAATAACATCGAATACTATGTATTTTTATTGTAACATACTTTAGATTTGCTACAAAAACCTGTATATCATTCTTTATTTTTGTTTTTGCATATAAAAATACTGTTGTAAATAAAATGCGATACTGAAAATTAACATACCAAATACAAATATGTTTCCAAATGAACTAAACGTTTCAAAAACGAATAATAACGTTTCTTGTCCGAAGAAAGCAAATAATAGTTGTGTGAATGCGAATAGCAATGCCAATATGTAATGGTGTTGATGGAATAAATAATGCGTTGCACCTAAAAAAGCGATAAACGAAAGAATGAAAATCCACCAATTTTCTAAAAACAGTTGCCAATTCGTAAATTGATACCCATTTACTAATATCGCAATAATTGCTATAACCGCCATCGTTGGCACACTCCATAACAATGCACGCCCTCTAAAGAAATGCGTACCTTTTACATCTCCCTTTTCATTTGCAATGTATGTTAGCACGACAGTACTTATATACAACACAGAGAGAATTGTTAAAACAATTATGAGCCAAAAATGCAACTGATAATATTCATGTTCTATATTCGTCACGATAGCAGCTAGCATACACGGTATTAGCATTCCCGTCCAACCATCTACTTTTCTCTCATTCCAAAATACCGTATTACCAATACGAATTCCTAATAGCATAAAAATAATGATACCTAGTACAAATAATGTAGTCTTATTTCCTACTAAGCTCGTTGAAAAAGCAATTAATCCAATAAATAAAAAAAGAACAAACCCATTCATAATTTCTAGTACAGGTGATAAATACCTTTTCACCCAGTTGTATGTCTCTTCATATTCATGATTATTCGCTAAACGGTAGGCATAAAAACTTATCCCAAAATAAACCGCCGCAATAATAACATATGTATATAAAACAAAACATAAAATCGCACTGCTAATCTGCACGTAATTCCCCACCCTTTTTTCTACGTTTCACCTTGATTTTACACACTCTCCACACGAATTGTAAACATATATAAGCTAGTTAACTAATCATCTTCTCAATAAGTGATAATGAATAATGAGCAGCGGCTCAAAACCACTGCTCATTATTTTATCCATTTGTATGCCGATGTGTATCCAAAACAGATATAAAAGATGTTTTCACCTTGGAACTAACGAATACCCACCAAGTTGGCGAGCAAATTTACTTTCTAGTTCCCTTCCACTTTACATATTGATCTAAAAATACAATAGCTTTCTCAATAGCCTCTTCATCTGGCTTTAATTTTGCATGATGTAAACCATATTCTGAATTTACTCCAAGCCAAAACATAAATCCAGGAATCTCTTGAAGCATATAACCAAAATCTTCACCTGTCATTGCCTCAGTACATGTAATTACTTTCATATCAGTTTGTTCACTTACAAATTGCATAAACTCTCTCGTTAATGCTTCATGGTTATATACTTGGTGATACATCGCTCCGTAGTCAATAACCGCTTCACATTGGAAGGAAGCTTCTATACCTGCAACAATTGCCTCAATCCTACTTTTAACACGACTCATTGATTCCACTGATAACGTTCGAATCGTTCCTTCTAACCGAGACTTTTCTGCTATGATATTTTGAACTGTACCGCCTGTTATTTTTCCGATTGTAATTACTGCACTATCAAGTGGGTTTACATTACGACTAATAACAGACTGAAGCTGTGTAACAAGGTGACTAGCTGCGACAATCATATCATTTGCAGTATGAGGATAAGCTGCATGTCCACCTTTCCCCTTTAAATCAACATATAACTCTGATGTATTTGCAAATAATAGCCCCTCTTTTGTAGCAATTGTTCCTACAGGGTATTCAGGTGCAATATGAAGGCCGAGAATAATATTCGGCTTCCATTCTTTTAACTCTTCACTCTCTAACATAGGAAGAGCCCCTCCAGGCCCTTCTTCAGCTGGTTGGAATAGAAATACAAGGTCATCATCTATTCTTTCTGTTACAGCTGCTGTTAGGAGGCCTAAACCGATTGTCGTATGTAAGTCATGTCCACATGCATGCATCATTCCTTCATGAACAGAAGCGAACTCATATCCAGTTTCCTCTGTAATTGGTAAACCGTCTATATCTGCGCGATAACCTATAACTTTTTCTGGATTTCTTCCCTTTACTTTAACAATGACACCTGTTCTCCATACTTTCACTTCCACATGTTCATTCGAAAGCGTTCCTATGTAATCTAAAATATACTGTTGTGTTTTCCACTCTTTAAATCCAATTTCCGGTATTTTGTGTAAGTCTCTACGAATTTGAACGAATTTGCTTACTACCATTTTTGCACCTCTATCTATAAAAAGCGTAAGAGCCTGTTTATGCTCTTACGCTTTTTTGTTTTTATTTCTCTGGGTTTAATTGACGAAGCTCTTGTTTAATTTCAGTTTTTGCTTTTGTCTTCTCATCAATCTCTTTAATTACACGTGCTGGAGTACCTGCTACAACTGTATATGGAGGTACATCTTCTGTTACAACAGCTCCTGCTGCTACAACTGCACCTTTACCTACTGTAACTCCCTCTAACACAACTACGTTAGCACCAATAACAACATCGTCTTCAACGATAACTGGTTTTGCTGAAGGTGGCTCAATAACACCTGCAAGTACTGCGCCTGCACCTACGTGACAGTTCTTACCAACAGTTGCACGTCCACCAAGTACCGCGTTCATGTCGATCATAGACCCTTCACCAATTACAGCACCGATATTAATTGTTGCATTCATCATAATAACAGCGTTGTCGCCGATTTCAACGTGGTCACGAATAATCGCACCTGGCTCAATACGAGCTTTAATACCTTTTAAATCAAGCATTGGAATTGCAGAATTACGACGGTCATTTTCAACAACGTAATCAACAATGTACTTACTATTTTCATCTAGAATTGTCTTAATTTCAGACCATTCTCCAAATAATACACCAGACTTTTTATTTACAAATGCTTGTACCGTTTCAGGGAATGTTACTTCTTTTAAATCCCCTTTTATGTATACCTTTACAGGAGTTTTCTTTTCACTTTTTTGAATAAACGAAATAATTTCGTTAGCGTCCATCATTTTCATTCTTGTTGCCTCCTAAATCCATTTATAATGTTACTCTACCAAACGATAGGGCGAGTAGCAAGATAATAATCCTATTTTTCCATTTGAATTTCTTCTATAATTTCTAAAAATGCTTGTACTTGCTTCAATTGTCTAGCTGATTCACTCGTCAATAACCATGTTTCTCTCGTTAATTGGACAGGTGTTTTATACATATTTTCCTGTACTTCTTTTAAAACAGTAGAAGGTAAAAGAGCATAACCTATACCATTTAAAACGAGTTGTTTGCAAGTCTCAATTTGATCAACGACAATTGTTCTCTTAGGTGGATTAGAAAATAAACCATACCACCAATTTTGTATTTGTCCATAATAAGTCGAATCACTTTTAAATTGAATAAATGGTCTATTTGTTTCTTTTAACATCGAAATATCTTTTATTTCTTTATCCACTAAATAAAGTTCATCTTCAAATAATTGTTGCTTCTGGCCTTTATATTCTTGTGTTCCTCTCAATATAGCAACATGAACGTCTCCTTCATAAAATTGCTTTTGCACTTCACTACTCCAGCCAGTAAACAGCGATATTTTCACAGAAGGATATTTATGTACAAACTTCTTCAAAACAGGAGGAAGCCAATATTGACCAATAACTGATGCGACAGCTATTTTTAACGTCCCATGAGTTTCTGTTCTAAAAACAGCTAGCTCACTTTTAATATCCTCTTCCCTTTGTAGCATTTCTTTTGCGTAATTTGCGACTTTTTCCCCTTCAGGTGTAATTGTCAATCCTTTTTGCGAGCGAATAAAAAACTTCATTCCCCATTGTTTCTCCATAGATTGTAATCGTTGACTAAGCGCAGGTTGTGAAACAAATAAACGTTCCGCCGCTTTTCTCATATTTGATTCCTGTGCTAACACAACCATCATTTGAAAATCATCAATTTGCAACTTTCTCCCTCTTTCCTTAGCTTCCATACACCTTATCTCAATAAGCTTTTCATCCTTAATTTAACTACATACGCTTATATTTTTTATCTTTTTAAATATAATACATACACAACTGATATGCACGAAAAAAAAGTGACTTCTTCGGTTCTATGAAGTCACTTTTCTCACATTATCGATTATGTTGCCTTACTTTTTTATTCAACAATTTTAAAATCGCTCGACGTGTTAAAATCCCCTCAAAATACCCATCTTCATTGACAGCGCAAATAAATGGATGATCAATAGTCATTTCTAATGCTTTTGCAAATGAATCTTCTAACTTAAGAACCGGAATATCTTTCTTCATTACTTGCTCTACTTTCATTTCGTCAAGTCTTTCAAACTCAATGCGTTCTAGCCCTAACATACCGTCTAAAATCATAGCAGTACTAATTAACCCATGCAATTTGTACATCGGGTCCAAAACAGGTATCGCCGAATATCCAGATTTCACAAGTACGAGTAAAGCATGCTCTAAACCATTCCCTATTTGGACGTGTGCTACTTTTTCTGATGAAATCATTAAATCTTTTACAAAAATTTGTTGAAACTCGTCTTTTGGAATACTAATCATATTACATCCCCCATTTTCCCTTTTTCCTGCTTATAATTACCGGCTCTATTCACATTTTATGACAGCGTTTTCACATTATTATTTTGTCCTTACATTCTTTCAGTAAAAAACAAAATTACACAGCTATTTTAGCATATAACACAAAAAAAAGACTACCATTCCGGTAGCGCTTAATACCCTTTATTTTTTAATCTGTAAAATAACCTTGTGATTTTTTTATATTGCATCACGTCTGTCTTTTTTAAACCATTCTCGATATCTGTAAGTTCCACAGCTAAAATTTCACTCGCATAATTTTGCTGAAATAAAATATCTAGTAACAAACTTTCCTCTTCTTCCGTTAAAACAAATTCCCTTTTCATATACCCCTCTCCTTATACTCGCATCGTTACCATTATTATATAAAATTTTCAGCCTATTTAATAGATGTAATATTCAGTTTTTAGTGAAAGAAATATATAAATTGTTTTTATTTCGTATATCGATTTGCATAACTAAACGCCGCATAAGCATCTGGCTTAATTTTTGCAGTTAATCCCATCGCTTGAATTTTCGCTGTCATATCTAGAATAAATTCTTTTGTTAAACCATCATTTCCGATATCTAAGTGAATCTCCATTATAAAACCAGCACCATCTTGAGCATATGGATGCAATAAATCCCATATTGTTTGTATATGATTTGGAGTAAATAGGCATGCAATTTCTTGACTAAACTGCGTCTCTAAATATATTTTCTCACGTAAAGTTGCTGGCTTATCTTTTACTGATTGATGGTGTAAACACCCCCAGGCTCCTTTTCCAACGCGATGAATATGAATTGCCGTAATAAACCTCGTATCCTTTTGATGTGCTTGTGAGTCTGTCCCAATGGATAAACGATATAAATTTCGCGGATCCTTTTCAATGAAATTACAAATACGGGTAAAGACCATATCAAAATTTAAATGTCTCTCTGAAACATTATAAAATTTATGTTCACCGGCCACATAGTCACGTCCTTTCAATTAGACAGACTTTTCGTATTCTCATTGTATGGGACAAAAACAAAAATTATAACTCCCTACCCTTTATTCGTTTCAATATTCCGAATTACATAATGGCAAACTTGGCACGTATAAATTACGTTTTGATTCGATTGAGCCGTTAGTACATGAATAATCTCAGCAGAATTGTGACAATTAGGACAAATCACAACTGGTAAACGTTCCATATAACACACCTCCTCACTATTTTCATCCCGCTATTTACTATCCGTCCTCAATTGGTGATGGATAATAAGCTGTATAGGACGAAGAAACCCTACTAATTACACTTTCACTTTATTACCATTGTAGGAAAAATGAAAAATCCTTATACATATATACTAAAAGTAATAGAACTAAAAAAGGTGTTGCCCTATGGCAACACCTTTTTTATATGTATCAAGAAATGATATCGTAAATCTCAATTGCAACCATGTCGATATTATCGAATTGATACACTTGAGGTTTTTCACCTTGTTGATACACTTCTAACTCATACATTTCACTTTTATCGAAAAATTTCACGCTACATTTGCGCTCACCGTTCACTTCAAAATAGCGTTGTGCTACTTCACCGCTTTCAGCTTGTTCTTGTAGACTAACAAGTCGAGTTAAAATTCCTTGGAGTAGAGACATGAAATCTCTCCTTTCTCTGATCTTCCTACCAATAGGTTTTACAGCTATACTCATTCTATCCGTCATAACAGAAAAAATGTTCCACACTCTAGGATAAAGGTTATTGGCCAGAAACTCAACTAAAAATTTGTCGAAATACGAAGGAAAAAACAGAAAGAACATCTTTTCCCTTCTTTATTGCGATTTTTATACTGGAAGAATATAATAAAAAACAGTAAAAAGGAGGAATTGCAATGAAAAAAATTGAGGTTTACACACAACCTGATTGTCCGCCATGTGTTATTGTGAAAGAATTTTTAAAGCATAATAACGTTGTATACGAAGAATTTGACGTAAAAAAAGACGCCGCTGCTCGCAATCGTCTTTTATATGACTATGATTCTTATTCAACTCCGACGGTTGTAATTGATGGAGAAGTTGTTGCTGGTTTTCAAATTGAAAAATTACAACAACTTCTTAATATAGAATAGGAATAGGTAAAGACCTATTCCTATTTTTATCCCGCTATATTTTGGAAGTATGCATCTGATTGTGGCAAGTTCATATTAAACAGGATATGCCCTGATTAAAGTTTCACTTTATAATTGTTGTAACCTTTTTATTTCAGTTAAAAGTTCTTGGCTTTCATGATATCCGGCCAATTTCCATTTCCCTTGATCTCTTTGCAATGTTACAATTTGATATTGTCCACTTTTCGCCCGCTCATAAACATATAAAATTTTATGCTCTTCATCATATGACATTTTCGTTTCTGAATTAAAAGAAAATGGCGCTTCTTTTGCTGGAAGTAAATATTCACCACTTTGTTTATCACTTCTACTATTTTCATCTGTAAATACTTGAAGGAAATTCTCTGTAAAATATGGTGATAACGTTTCTATCATCTTATTCATCGGCAAACGCTTCCCACGAATTGAAAATTGGCTTTCATAGCCTTTTTGTATCGTTACAAACACTTCTTTCCGATCGACTTTCACTTCCTCTTTTCCTAAAACAGTTGTAACACTATAACCAACTAGAAAGGCAACACATACAAATAGAACTAACCATATTCCATATTTCCTCATTTTTTCACCTTCCTTTTTAGAAAACTTGTCTTTGTAGTATTCATTGTAACAATGATTATGCAAAGAAAGGGCTGGTTTCGTTCGTAAAATCTTTACAACGATAGACAGCATTTTCGGCACCATTTTCACTATTACCAATTTATGATAAAAACAAACAAAAAATGCACGAATCTCTTCGTGCATTAAAATAAAACATCTTCTTCATATAAATATTCATACGATAAATCTATAAATAAAAAGTTTTCATCATCAATCGGGAAAGAAAATGTTCGTACCATCTCACCGGTTTCAATATCAGCATATAAATCTGAAAGTCTTGCCTTATTCTCAAAACGCATTTTCATAATATTCTCTAGAAAATACGGGCGCCAACTCCAGTTCTTCATGTAATACTCAGGCATCACAATCCATTCCCCATCTTTTTTCATAACGTTTCCTGATTGTTGGAAACCATCTTCGTTACAAATAAATATACGAAAACTACATTGTGATACACTTTGGCTAAATTGTAATAACCAATCATTTATATCTTCATTCTTTTTCTGTTTGGCTAAAACATCGCCAATTCGATCACGTAACATTTCTGTTAAATTATAAATCTTTTGTAGTTTTTTCTTCTCATGTTGAATAAATTGATGACACTCATTACCAAGTCGTTCTTTCAAAACGTTCGTTTCAATAAAATCAGGTAAGCATTCTTTCAAATAATTCCCTTGATAGTACCTACCACCGTTTTTCCATGCATATTGTAATTGATAAAAAGCATCTATTTCTTCATATAACAATGTCGCACCAATTCTTCTAGCAAGTAATGATAAAGAATATAAAATATCTTGATAAGATTGTAAAAGTGCAGTTTGCCTTAAATTTGTTAAATCTACTTTTAAAATATCAGGTGCTAACACGCTAATACGTTCTAAATTACTTGTACCTGTTCCGACTTTATTAATCGAAATTTGAATACCATATGTACGATAATACATAAGCAAATGATTAAATTGCTCTATATCTTCTTTACATTCATGTTCTGTAATTTCTAAAACAATGTTTTTCAAATTTAAACCTTGTTTTTCATACATCAATAAAAGTTGAAGCAAACTTTCATCATCATCGTTCATCAATACGTTAGCATTCCGATGTATAAATAATAATAGTTTTTGATCACTTTCTAAATAACGATTTAAAGCTTTTTCTACTATAATGTTATCCGCTTCTAGTTGAAACTCACTTGGAATAGAGTCATCATGAAAGAAAGAAGCTAAACTTTGTATGCCCTCTTCTGTTTGAATACGCCCTACTACTTCATATCCAATTACAGTATGTTCATCAGCACTAAAAATTGCTTGATAATAAGGAAGGACTTTATCCAAGTTACTCATTACATCTAATGCATCTATCAACGTGCTTCCCTCCCTTTACTTTTCAAAAATTATAACATGATATTTACGGAAAAATAATAAAAAATCCCTTCAGTTTTCCTGAAGGGATTAGAGGGGTAAAATGCTAAGGGGAATTAGCAATTCTACTATGAAGAAAAAAGAGGTCTTAAATATAACGTATATATGACCTCTTGTAAACACTTTTCTTTCATATGTCACAATTCCGTCACATTTTCCTTATCCCTTTTAAAATGGATATTGATGTAAATGTTGTCCTCCATCCATTGTCATACAAGTTCCATTTATGTACGCAGCTTCATCTGAACATAAATAATAAGCTAGACCTGCAATTTCTTCTGGCGTACCCAGTCTTCCAAGCGGAACACTTTGTATCGTACGCTTAGCCATTTCTTCTGAAATCCATAATTTATCAGCACCGCCCGTACGTTCAATTGGTCCTGGCGCAATAGCGTTAACTCGGATTCCATATTTACGTCCCCACTCAACAGCGAGTGTCTTCGTCATTGCTAATACTCCAGCCTTCGCTGCAGCCGAATGAATAACTCCCGGACCTGCATCCCACGCATATGTTGCTACCATGTTAATGATATTTCCTTTTATACCTTTTTCAATCCAATATTTTCCGACAGCCTGGCTACAGTAAAATGTACCGTTTAACACAATATTAATAACCGAATTCCAGCCGTTCACAGATAAATCTTCTGCTGGACAAATAAAGTTTCCAGCTGCATTATTGATTAAAATATCAATTCGTCCAAACTTCTCATCAATCTGTTCAATCATTTTCTGAATATCATCCGTATTTCTTACATCCATTTGTACCGGTAATATTTGTCCTGGAAATTGTTCAATTTCCAATTTTGTTTCCTCTAGTTTTTCCTTTGTACGTCCTGTAATAACAACTCGTGCCCCTTCTTTTGCAAAGCGAGTCGCCATTCCTTTTCCCATTCCGCTCGATCCACCTGTTACAATAACTACTTTTTCTTTCATATATATCCCCCTCCAAAAAATGAATACACATTCATTTTATCATTTTATTTAATAGAAATCTTTATATTTTTAAACTTTTCTGATATTTTAACGTAAAGAGATTTCTTTTTATTCACTTTTTCGTTATCTATACTACTTTTACATGATTTAAAATATATTAAAAAAAACGAAAGGAGATTTGAGTAACCTGTAAATGTAACGAACACATGTAATATAAACTAATTAGGTATACTCATATTTTTATGAAGAAAATTACGAGAAGAGATTTTTTAAAAACTGGAATGCGTACTTGCCTATATTCATTTATAACGACTAGTATCGGATACTATTACGCTAAATATATTGAGCCTCATCTGCTCTCTTTTACAGAACATACATTGAAATCACAACTCATACCAAAAAGCTTTCACGGTATGAAGATTCTTCAATTTAGTGATTTACATCTCGGATACTATTTCTCTCTCCAACATTTATCTCAAATCGTTTCTAAAATTAATGCTGTAAAACCCGACATTGTTCTCTTTACTGGTGATCTCATTGATAATTATCAAACATATACTGACACTCCTTTCGTTGCATCTATTTTAAAAAATATACAAGCACCCTTCGGTAAATTTTCTATTTATGGTAACCATGATCACGGCGGATATGGAACGGAATACTACGAACACATCATGCGTGAATCTGGATTTGAACTGTTACTAAACAGTGAAAAGAGAATCCGTCTACTGGATAATAGTGAAATTTCAATTTTCGGTCTTGATGATATACTATTAGGCAAACCAAAAATAAAGGAGACGCTACAGCGCGCTCGGAAAAACATTTATAACATTGTTCTTGTTCACGAACCAGATATTGCACCGCAAATTGCTACATATCCGGTTAACTTACAACTTTCTGGTCATAGCCATGGCGGACAAGTACAAATCCCTTTTTTAGGCGCTATTATTACCCCAGCACTTGCTAAAAATTATGTAGAAGGTTTCTATACGATCCAAGATTTAGCTCTCTATGTCAATCGCGGCCTTGGCAGAACACGTGTCCCATTCCGATTTATGGCAAAACCTGAGATAACAATTTTTACACTCCAACATTCGTAATCATTCGCCTATTTTCTTACATATCCTTTCTTGTACGCGCTCATCCATGTTTCATTTACCATATGATAACAGTGAGTCCAATAAAGGAGGTTTGTTCATGTATCCATATTATCAACCAATCCCAGTCCGTTCAGCACCTATTGGTCCAGTAGGCGACTCACGCTTCTTTCCGTTTTTTGGCGTCCCATTTCTAGCTGGTATTGCTGGTGGACTGCTTGGCGGAGCATTAGCTTTCGGTCCTAGACCGTATTACCCACCATATCCACCACCTTTCCCACCGCCGACACCTTATCCTTGTTATGGCGGACCTTGTCAACAACCATTCTATTATTAATGTACCGCAACAATTCTACTAATGTTATTTCCTTTCTTAACCGATTCATAATCCATTAACATGCTTATAATAAAAAGTATTCTCTCTACGCATCCTTTATAATAAGTAGAGAACAAAGTAAAAAACCTCTTAAAAAAGAGGTTTTTTACTTTGTTCTCATTATTCAGCATCTGTGTTTTGATACGCCATCTTAAATAACTTCACTTGGCTATCAATCTCTTCTGCCCCATTATTAATAACATAATAATATTCACCGTCTTTATTTTGTTCACGTGTTTTCACATTATCAGCTAAAGTAAGCTGTAAAATCGCCTTAATTCGTGCCTTCATTTCAATATCTAATATCGGGAAAGATATTTCTACACGTTTCTCCATATTTCTTGTCATCCAGTCAGCTGAAGATAAATATATTTTCTCTTCTCCATTATGATGGAAATAATAAATACGGCTATGTTCTAAATATCTCCCGACAACACTAACTACCCGAATATTTTCACTTACATTTGGAATACCAGGTCGTAGGCAGCATGTTCCTCGAACGATGAGCTCTACCTTTACTCCAGCTTGTGATGCTTCATACATTTTTTTAATAAGTGGTTTATCAGTTAATGAATTCATTTTAGCAATGATATATCCATTTCCATATTGCCTATGATAACGAATTTCTTCATCTATTAAATCGATAAATTGCTCTCTTATATCAAATGGTGCAACCGATAAATGATGAAAATGCGGCTTTGTTGTATAACCACTCAAATAATTAAAGAAATTTGTTGCATCGACCCCAAAGTCTTTTCGTGATGTAATATAGCCAAAATCAGTATATAGCTTTGCGGTTGCATCATTGTAATTTCCGGTTCCAAGATGTACGAACCTTTCAATTTTTCCGTTTTTTCTTCTTACAACTAGCGTAATTTTACTATGTGTTTTCAAATGACTTACACCGTAAATCACATGACAACCCGCCTGTTCTAATTCTTTAGCCCAATGCACATTATTTTCTTCATCAAACCTTGCCTTTAACTCAACTAATACCGTCACTTGTTTCCCTTTTTCAGCCGCTACCTTTAGCGCCTGAATAATTGGAGAATCACCACTTACTCGATATAATGTTTGTTTGATCGCAAGTACATTCGGGTCGTCTGCTGCATCACGAACAAAATCAACTACTGGCTGAAACGATTCAAACGGATGATGTAATAAAATATCATGCTCAATTGCTTTTTCAAATACATCTTCCGCATCCCCTAAATCTTGAGGTCGTTGCGGAATAAGAGCCGGATATACTAAATGTTCATATAAAGGCGCTAGTTTTTTATATAAAGAAAATAGACATGTTAAATCTAACGGTCCATCCATTATATACACATCTTCATCTTTTACTTCCAACACTTCATATAATAACGCTAATACTCTTTCATCAATGTGTTCTTTGCCAACTTCTAAACGTACAGCAGCTCCCCACTTACGCTTTTTTAATTCTTTTTCAATTACTTTTAATAAATCTCTCGCACCTTCTTCATGAATCGTTAAATCCGCATTGCGTGTAATACGGAAACGAGTAACAGATGATACTTTATATCCAGTGAATAATTTATGAGTAAAACCACTAATTACATCTTCTAATAAAATAAATTTATGCTTTTGCCCTTCACTCGGTAAAAATATGAAACGTTCAAGTAATGAAGGAACTTGTACAATTCCTAACTTCGTGCGGTTTTCTTCCTCCACTTGTTTCTCATCATATAAAAGAGTAGCTAAATTCAAACTTTTATTTAATAACATAGGAAATGGACGATACGCATCGATAGCTACAGGTGTTAAGACTGGGAAAATTTGCTCATCAAAATACTCTTCTATAAATTCTCTTTGTTCTTTCGTCAAATCATGGAATGTTAAACGCTCAATCCCCTCTAACTCCAACGCTGGCAACACATAATTTTTAAACGTATCATATTGTACAGTCATTAATTCATGGGCCTTTATCGCAATTTTATTTAATTGCTTTTTTGGTGTTAAGCCAGCCTTATTTTCTGGTTGGTTAAACCCAGCGCTCACTTGATCCTTCAATCCTGCTACACGTACCATAAAGAATTCATCTAAATTGGAGCTAAAAATGCTAATAAACTTTAATCTTTCTAAAAGCGGATTCATCTCATCCTGTGCTTCTTGTAGTACACGTTCATTAAATGCTAACCAACTTAGTTCTCTATTGTTGTAATAAGCTGTATCATTTAAATTGACTATATTCCCCTTCAACATTTCCATCCTCTTCACACTTCCCTTGAAACTTTTTTACTATAATTTAGTTACTTTCATTTTAACAAATTACAATATTCCAAAGTGTTAATTTTTTGTAAAGACATCCGTACAACTTAGTGTTTTGATTCGAAGAATAAGTTAATATTCGTTTTCAATACTCTTTCCAGCTGCTTTTTTTGCTTTTCAGCTTGCACTTTTTCCGCTAATGCCGATTGCTCACATACAATTTTAAATGTTAATCCTTCTTTACTTTCTGTTATAGATATCGATTCAACAAGCGATCTTTGTCTTATATTTAGAGCTGCTGAAAATTGTAAAACAGCCCCTAATAGGCGGATTTTTTTTTGTTCGTTTTTATCAAACCATCCTTCAAACGGAGACAGATGTTGTTTGAATAACATTTTTGATTTATAAGACGCAATCAGCGCTAATCTAACTCGCTCTTTATGCATCATACCATCAATTGTTTTATTTGCTAATAAATAAAACGTATGTAAGCGGCTCGCTTCTTCGTCTATATATTTGCCTATATTAAATACTTTCGCTGCTTGATGGAACACTTCCCAGTCTTTTACTGACATAGAAATCAGCCCTGTTTCTTCAAGCTGTTGACAAATTAATCTTCCATGTTTAATAAGCTGCATTACAAATTCCATGTCCATTTCATATTCATGTGATAATAAATACAAACTTTCTTCGACTACGTTCGGATAATATGAAATCCCCAAATCTTTTGTCAACTCTTCATAGAAAACACCTTCTCTTAATCCTTTTCTACTTAATACAAATGCTGGTGCCTCTATAACATTAACAAGCGTATGAAATACTTCGACTGCGGGAACAATTGTATCCGCTCGATCTTTTGCCAATCCTTCCAATTTTTGAAGTTCTATGAACGACAAGCCTTCCAATTCTTCTTTCACATTTTTAATATCTTCTTCTTTCATCTTGTATAAATGTACTCCTGCTATAGGATAACAAATTAAATTTTGATGAATTTTCACTAAGTTCCTCGCACTACCACCAATTGCAATAAGGGGTAATTTCTTATCAATTAACCATGGTAATGTTCGAAATTGATATTCTAGGTACGTTTGAAGCTTGTCCAACTCTTCTTCAGTAGGTATATCCTCTTTAATAAATTGTTGCTTTAAAGAAAGTGCCCCAAAAGGAAAGCTATGATACTCTAAAATCTCTCTATTTCGAAAGTATGTAACTTCCGTACTTCCTCCACCAATATCTACTGTAATCCCTTCCGAGAACGAAGTTGAATTCATAACCGCTAAATAGCCGTAACGTGCTTCTTCATATTCTGATAATACTCTAAGAGTAAAGTCTGTTTGTCCTTCAACAAGTTTTTTAATTTCCTCTTGATTCTCAGCCTGCCTAATTGTTGCTGTTGCAACACAAAGTACATGGCGCAACTGATGGAATCGTGTACTTTCTTGAAATTGAAATAATGTTTGTAACAATACCTCTATTCCTTCTTCAATCAACACACCATCGACTAAGTAATTCCTTAACCTTGCAACCACTTTCGTATTTTCAATCTCTTTATAAAAACCTCCGTTTTGCTTTTCATAAATAACTAAACGCATTGTATTAGATCCAATATCTATAATGGCATATTGCTGTTTTAATATTTCTTTCAAACTTCTCACTCTTTCATTATCAAATTTCTAAAACACATTCTATTACTATTATACAAAATAGTTGTTTTTTGTAACAATATTGCTTTAATATTGAAAATATATACAATCACTTTTTGCATATAATAAAAATCACTTTTACTTATGGTATAATAATGAAAAATTGAAAGGAGATTTAATATGAAACCTTCACAACCACAATCTCAATTACAAAACCAACATTCTATTAATCGACTAGCTCAATCTATTTTCGTTGTGAATCGTCATGCTAAAGCTGCAACTAATCCGAAGTATTTATACTGGTTAAAAAAGACAGCTTTAGAACGCTTAATTACTGAAAAAAAAGCTATTAAAGAAGGATTACATTTCTCTAGAAATCCACGTTTTAGCCAACAACAATCTGATGTTCTTATACGTTTAGGTGATTACTTTTTCCATATTCCTCCTACAAAAGAAGATTTTCGAATCCTACCACATCTCGGTCATCTTGAATCCTCCTATCGAAATCCGAAAACAACCTTATCTTTAACAGTAGCAAAAAAAACACTTCAAGATTATATTGGTCCTGAAGCGCTAAAACAAGAAAAAAAATTAAGTGAACCTGTCCCATGGTATAGTCGTACCTATACAAAAAAATAAAACAGTTTGGCCAATTGTAGGCCAAACTGTTTTATTTTTTCTCTTCTTTAATTTTAATATTTGCTTGTTTATAAAAAGCTATTTTTTCTGTATTATAAGATTTCGTAAATTCATTAAACTTGTCTTTTTCTGATTCAATATCTTTATAAGACTGATTTACTACTTTTACTTTTTCACTAATATCTTTTAATTTTGTACCTTTATCTTGTAGCATTGTATATAATTCTTTTTCTTGTTTTAACGATTTATTATAGCTGTCATACATTTTGTTAAATGAATCATGTCGTTTCTCATATGTGCTTTTCACTTTATCTGCTTGATCTTTCAATTTCTTATCTTCAATTTTCTTCACATATTTATCTACCGATTTCACTTCTTCTTGTGCCTTATTTAAAGATTCTTTTTCTTTTTTAAGCACTTTTTCTCGTTCATCTGTATTTTTCACTGCTTGGTTTAGTTTTTCCTTAACAGTTTGATTATTATCTTTTCCTTCTTGAACAATCTGGTTATATAATTCTTGTCCCTCTTTCTCTAAAGTTTCAAGTTTTTTTGCATCTTCAAACATTGTTTTTTCTTGCTTTGCAGCATTTTCAAATGCAACATATAATTCCTCTTCTGGTTTCGGCCCGAAACACCCCGCTAGTAAAGTCATTGATAATGCAGTTACAATTGCTAATTTACTATATTTCAACATCTTTTTCCTCCTACTTATATACGATCATCGTGTAAAAAGCTATGAAATTATATAACCTTCTATAAACTCCACACTCGCACCTTTTTCACGAAAATCATTCATATTGTTTATAATGCTTGTACAAATTGTATTACTTGAAATTACATTTTCCATTTTTGAACTAAATAGCAGTTTCATATCCATCTTTTACTTGGCACTTTTTAAAACCTATTCATACTATGTATTACATAAAAGTACAACGGAATTCATCACAACCATACTAATTTGAAGAACAACAGTAATCATTCACCTGATAAAAGATGTTCGTTGTTCTCTCACGTCTATCATTCTATCATTCCCTTTCCCGCTTTCTATCAAATAATCTCTTTGTTCATTTTACACAGTATAAATGCTATCTTGCAACTATTCCCTAAAAAGGAAAAGTGTAGAGTATGCTTTCCTCTACACTTTTTAAAGTGAAACACATTGTGCAAAATGCATTGACACATCCATCATAATTATATGCCTATTTCATATATTTTTAAAGACTTTTATTACAAAAAAAGTCCTTTTTGTAATAAAAGTCAAAAAAATGTTACATTCAAAACTTCTTCATATCATATTTCTTTACATCAAAGTTTTACTTATTTTTTTACGAATTTCTATGCTGGTACAATTGATTTTGTGCCTTTCTTAACAATTCTTCAAACGTTTTTCCTTCTATTGGATAACTAGCAGCCCCAAATAATAGAGTCATACTTAACAAGCCATTTTCTATTTCACTTTCAATATTTTTCATTAATCGGTTTGTTATTGTCGATTTTTCATGTCCGTTATCGATCGCCACAATAACATACTTATTTTCATCCCACTTCGTAACGACATCGCCTTTACGAATTGTCTTTACAATCGTACTCTCCAACTTTTGTACTAACACCTCCAATTTTTTTTCTTGCACTGTTTCTTTTAGTCCTTTCCATTCTTTCACAGAAAGAATGTACACTGTAATATTATGAGAATCTCGTTCTGATAAAGCAGCTACTTTCTCAAAAAAATCAACTACAAAATCATTACTTGCCATTCCTCCTACTTCCGTATCCATACGCCCACTCGCTCTTTTATCATACCAATGTCCAAAATAATAGCTGAGTATCATTTGCAATATATAAATAATAAAGACGGTATAAAATGATCGCGAATCCAGTTTTGTAATTACATCCTGAAGCGCAATCCATTCTGTAACTGCCACTGTATTCCCAAGTAATAATCCACTAATTTTCCCTTTATGTTTCATACTTCGCCTCCCTTCTATACCAATATATGTTTCTATAACAATTATGTTTTTCTACAAAATAAAAAATGTACATATTGAGTGTACATTTCCGCTTAAGCTTGTCTACCATTTCTATTCTATTTCATATATACCATACATCATTTTAGAAATATGGTGACCTACATGCTACAAAAGAAAAATCTATCAGATATTATACGTTTACTATCGGGGTTTCTGTTGTCGCTAAAATTACTATTTAATTCTTTCGGAGTAAACTTCATTACATATAATCAAATTGACGCTATTGTAAATATGGATCGAACAAAAAAGGAACCTTTCATACAGGTTCCTTTTTATCATTGCCGTACAACAACTTCATTTGTTTGCAGCGGACCATATGATACTCCGTTATATTGAAATGTATATGTAGCCTGAAATAGTGTGTTTTTGAGTTCTTTATCTTTATTTGCTTTTATTTTACAAATTAATTCTACCTTCTCATTTGGTAATAAATTATCGATTCTCCACCTTACAAGCTGGAACAGAAACTCGCTCATTCCCTTATCAGCCTTTAATGAATTTGGAATATATGCAAAATAATCTCGAATCATATGACTTACTACAACTCGTGAAATCATTTTCATTCCTTTATTTTCAACTTCAATTCGAATAATAAGTATGTCGTTTACATCACAGGTCAGTTCATATGAAAATTTTTCTTTATACATACTACGGATTTGTAATGTAACTGCTACGTTAGGACATTCGTTTTCCTTTTTTGAGCCATCAATCCATAATACCGGTTGTAGCGGTATTGAACGCCTTCCTTGATCCGGAATTCGTTTCCATATTTTCATAATAATATTCACCCCATTTCAGATGCATCATATCCATACGACCTTATTCTGCCTCTCTACACAATATTAATAAAGCTCGTTACAAACGATATATAGTTATTACTCTTCCTTTTATCCTATTCGACAAAGTCAAGAAAAAACCATTTTTCATCTGTTAACAGCAGGTATTCTTACTGAAATATTTTTTTACAATTTCCTTCATTGACTTTTTACCAATACTAAGTATTACTCACTCTTTCGCTGTCCATACAACAGAATATTTTGACGGAAGAAAAAGTTTGCCTTTTAGTCAAATTTGACTATAATATTCTTTATGGCTTTGTCAGTGCACTTGTGTAAATTGATTTAAAAAAATATATTTATAATTTTTATGCGCTGCACTCAAAACTTAATATAGTTTACTTATTATTAAAGGAGGGTTATCTTTGGAATCTCAATTATCAAAAAAAGACTCCAGCAAGACAAAATTTGTTGTTGCGGGTTTACTACTTGGTATTTTAATGGCTGCAATGGATAATACAATCGTTGCAACAGCAATGGCAACAATCGTTGGAGACCTAGGAGGATTTGACAAGTTCGTTTGGGTCACGTCTGCATATATGGTAGCAACAATGGCAGGGATGCCTATCTTCGGAAAACTTTCTGATATGTATGGACGGAAACGCTTTTATATTGGTGGCCTTATTCTTTTCTTGTTCGGTTCTGCACTTTGTGGAACAGCATCTAGTATTGAGCAATTAAGTATTTATAGAGCAATTCAAGGAATTGGTGGCGGCGCTCTTATGCCTATCGCCTTCACTATTATGTACGACATATTCCCACCAGAAAAGCGCGGAAAAATGACAGGGCTATTCGGTGCTGTTTTCGGAACATCTAGTGTATTCGGCCCTTTATTAGGTGCTTATATTACAGACTATATAAGTTGGCACTGGGTCTTCTATATTAATATTCCATTAGGACTTATTTCCTTCTTCTTCATTACGAAATATTATAGTGAATCTCTAGAATTTAGAAAACAAAAAATTGATTGGGCTGGCGCTATTACACTTGTTATTAGTATCGTTTGCTTAATGTTCGCCTTAGAACTTGGTGGTAAAGAATACGCATGGAATTCCACTGTGATTATCGGCTTATTTACAACAGTTGTTATTATGCTTATTATTTTCTTCTTCGTAGAACGAAAAGCAACCGAGCCTATCATTTCTTTCCATCTATTTAAAAAACCTTTATTCGCAGCTAGCCAAGGTGTTGCCTTTTTCTATGGTGCCGCTTTTATCATCTGTACAGTTTATATCCCAATCTTCGTTCAAGGTGTTCTCGGTGGTTCAGCCTCAAATGCTGGGTTAATTTTAACACCTATGATGATTGGCTCTGTAATTGGAAGTCAAACGGGTGGACAGTTAGCTTCTCGAACAAGTTATCGTAACATTATGATGGCATCTGGAGTTTTCTTCGTTCTTGGCATTTATTTACTAAGCACTTTAACAATGGATACACCTCGCCTACTCGTAACACTATTTATGGTTCTCGCTGGACTTGGTGTTGGTTTCTCATTCTCAGTTTTAAGTATGTCTTCGATTCACAAATTAGAAATGAGAGACCGTGGTTCTGCTACATCAACAAACTCATTTTTCCGTTCACTCGGTATGACTCTTGGTGTAACAATTTTCGGTACAATTCAAAATCATATTTTTACAGATAAACTAAACACTCTCTTCCCACCTGAACTAGCAAAATTAGCTCCAAAGGGTGGAGACACAAGTTTCTTATTATCACCAGGTGCTACCGATAAAATACCAGCTGAAATATTAACTGGTATTAAAGAAGCTCTAGCTACATCTATTGCCAGTACATTCTTCTGGGCACTGATCCCGGCTGTACTAAGTATTATTTGCATTTTACTTATGGGAAATGAGCGTCTTTTTACAGGACCAAAAACGAAACAAAAACAAAAGCAAGTAAGCTAATATAACGGCATATCCCTTTATGAAAACGGATATGCCGTTTATAATATGTATAAAGTTTATATATATAGGGGTTGAGACAGCATGAGCATGAAATTAGTCATTCTCGGCTTGCTACTCGAAGGGGATAAACATCCATATGAAGTGCAGCACATAATGAAAGAACGACAAATGGACTGTTATATTAAATATGCAAAAGGATCACTTTACTATGCCTTTGAGCAATTAGAAAAACAAGGGGCAATTCGTGTTACAACTATTGTTCGAGATACAAATAGACCAGATAAAACAATTTTTCATATAACAAACGAAGGTAAACGTTTATTTCACACATTACTATTAAAACAATTCGAGGCAAAAAATCAAATATATAAACCAATTTATTCGGCACTCTCTTTCGCTCATTTTGGTGATGATCAAGAGTTAATTCCTATTTTAGAAAAAAAGAAAAATGATACCGTTCAATATTTACATAACATGCAAACTATTTATGACTGTAGCAAAGGAAAAATCCCACGCGCACAACTATATATTTTGCAAAGCGTTATTGAACATATTACAGTTGAATTGCAATGGTTAAACACCCTTCTTGCAGATGCTGTTGCCGGGCGACTTTCAGAAATTGATATAGATGCGGATTAAACTTTCAAAATAGAAACTGTAAAATGACAATATAGTTATTTTATTTCAAATTCTAAAACAAATATAACTCCATTCTAATTTAGGATGGGGTTATGCTTGTTTAATTTTCTATATAAGATAAACCAATTATTTAATAACATAACTGGCATCTTATGTATGTATAGGTACCCATTTCTTTATAAATTTAATCGCACTTTATTTCAATTCTCCTCATGTTTCTCCACTCTAAAAAATCAGAAAAATACAAATAATTAAAATACAAAACTTTAGAATTTTCTTATTTCAAAACAGTAGACAAAATTCCAAAAATTGTGTTAGAATTTGTTTCAATATCATATCGCTTGTTAAATTCCTTTCAAAAGGAAAATGGGTACACGAACAGTTTGTTTCGTGTTTAAAAGGGAAGCTTGGTGAAACTCCAACACGGTCCCGCCACTGTAAATGCTGAGATTTCTTTTTAATGCCACTGTGAAAACGGGAAGGCGAAAGAAATCATATGAAGCATAAGTCAGGAGACCTGCCTGTTTTAACAACACTGATAGATTCACGGATGATGATGAGGTGTTAAAACAAAAAGGAAGGCTTATTTTCTATGCCTTTATGCTTTTTGTTATAGGTATTTCCTAGTAAACGGAAATGCTTACTTTCAATTGGGGAGGAATTTGAAATGGCAATTCAAACAAGTAACTTAGGTTATCCACGTATCGGACTACAACGAGAGTGGAAAAAAACATTGGAAGCTTTTTGGTCTAATAAAATTGATGAAGAACAATTTTTAACAACAATGAAAGAAATTCGTCTTCAACACGTTAAAGCACAGCAAGAAAAAGGGATTGAACTTATTCCAATTGGCGACTTTACATATTACGATCACGTTTTGGATACTGCTTATATGCTAGGATTTATCCCATCACGTTTTTCTGAGTTTACATCTTACCTTGATGTATATTTCGCAATGGCGCGTGGCTCTAAAGATCACGTAGCTTCCGAAATGACAAAATGGTTTAACACAAACTATCATTATATCGTTCCAGAATATGAAGAGGGATTACAAATCTCTTTAAAAGATAATCGTCCACTTCGCTTATACGAAGAGGCAAAACAAGAATTAGGAATAGATGGAAAACCTGTTATTTTAGGACCATATACTTTCTTGAAATTAGCTAAAGGCTATACACAAGAACAATTTGCTACTATTTTAAAACAGTTAGTTGCACCCTACGTACAACTGCTTTCAGAACTACATGCAGCTGGTGTACAAATCATTCAAGTTGATGAACCGATTTTCGCTTCTTTAACGAAAGAAGAAGTTCAACAAGCAAAAGAAATTTATGAAGCTATTCGTAAAGAAGTTCCAAATGCGAATCTTCTTTTACAAACATATTTTGATAGTGTAGAAGAAAACTATGAAGAAATTATTACATTCCCAGTATCAAGTATTGGATTAGATTTCGTTCATGGTAAAGAAGGTAATCTACATGCTATTTCAAAATATGGATTCCCAGCTGATAAAACTTTAGCTGTTGGTTGTATAGATGGCCGTAACATTTGGAGAGCCGATCTTGATGAAGTTCTTACGTTATTTACAACGTTACAAAAACAAGTCCAAACGAAAGATTTCATCGTTCAGCCTTCTTGTAGCTTATTGCATACGCCAATCGATAAAACAGAAGAAACTCACTTATCGACTGAGCTATTTGATGCGTTGGCATTTGCAAATCAAAAATTAGAAGAGTTAGTTCTTATTCATTCCGCTCTAACTCAAGGTACAGAAAGCATTCATAATGAGCTGGAAACATATCGAAATGTACATCATACAATTCGTTCATCTGCTGCACGTAACCGAGAAGATGTCAAAGCAGCACGAACAGCATTAAAAGAAGAAGATTTTTCACGTCCTCTTCCATTTGAAAAACGATATGAATTACAACAAGTTGCCCTGAAGTTACCGTTGTTACCAACAACAACTATCGGTAGCTTCCCGCAAACAACTGAAGTTCGCCAAACGCGAAAAGAATGGCGTAACGGTGCTATTTCAAATGAACAATATGAACAATTTATTGAAAAAGAGACAGAAAAATGGATTCGTTACCAAGAAGAAATTGGTCTTGATGTTCTTGTACATGGTGAATTTGAAAGAACTGACATGGTCGAATATTTTGGTGAACGCCTTGCTGGTTTCTCATTCACTAAAAACGGTTGGGTGCAATCATACGGTTCCCGCTGCGTAAAACCACCTGTTATTTATGGTGATGTAGCCTTTATTAACGGAATGACTATTAAGGAAACTGTGTATGCACAAAGCTTAACAGAGAAAGTTGTAAAAGGAATGTTAACTGGACCTGTTACGATTTTAAATTGGTCCTTCGTTCGAAATGACATTCCAAGAAAAGAAGTTTCATATCAAATTGCATTAGCTCTTCGTCATGAAATTGAACTACTTGAATCTTCCGGAATTCGAGTAATTCAAGTCGATGAGCCAGCACTTCGTGAAGGAATGCCACTAAAAGAAAAAGATTGGGACGCTTATATTACATGGGCAGTACAATCCTTCCTTTTAGCAACTTCATCTGTAGCAAATGAAACACAAATTCATACTCATATGTGTTACAGTAACTTCGAAGATATCGTTGATGCGATTCGCGCATTAGATGCAGATGTGATTTCTATCGAAACATCAAGAAGTCACGGTGAATTTATTGATACATTAAAACATACAACATATGAAAAAGGCATCGGTCTAGGTGTATATGATATTCATAGCCCACGTGTACCAAGTAAAGATGAAATGTATAAAATCGTAGAACAATCTTTAAAAGTATGCGATCCTAAATATTTCTGGATTAATCCTGATTGTGGTTTGAAAACGAGAAGAACAGAAGAAGTTATTCCAGCTTTAGAGCACATGGTGCAAGCGGCAAAAGACGCTCGTTCCTTGCTAAAAACAAACGCATAATAAAAATGAGGTATCCTTTTTGAGGATACCTCATTTTTTATTCTTTACTTTCAAAAAAGAATTCATATTGTATTTTATATAATTCATCATCCGTTGGTTCTTCAAGAGGTGTTGCTTGTAATACAACCGTATACTCACCATTTGGAATAGGAATTTGAAATTTATTTGAAAGAATACTTGCTACAACGATACATTCATTTTCAACTGTAAAAGGAACTGTAACCGTTCTAATTACTTCTTCTTTCTCAATATGTTTCCCTAGGGTCACTTTTACTTCACAAGTATAATCAGAAAGTGCTTCAAAAATAACAGTTCCATCTGCCTTCGCATAACCTCTTTCAAAATCTTCATCCGTCCAGTCAACGTAAGGTTGATCACCGTCATAGTTCATCAACATTAATTGCGAATACGAAATTGTTAACTCCATCGTTCCCTTCTCCTTCATTATGAAATATGCAACTACTACTTTACGTCAAATTTCACACGCGTACCATCTGGGTATTTATCTAACTTATTTCCTACCCAAGAGCCTGCTCCGCGGTTATCGGCTGGACTTATATATTCAATATGCGCTCCTTTTCCGCCTTCTTTACACATCGCCATTGGCCATTCATCACGATCATACCCTTTTTTTGATGGGTATGGAGCTAACGATAATTTTCTTCTATCCGCAGCACCACCACGGTCGATTGTACAAACTTCTGAATGTCCTTCTTTTATAGCATCCGTAATATGTTTCCCTGTCTCTGGATATCGATCTTTCGGAAATTCTAGAACTTGATCATACGCATTTGTTTTTTTAATACTTGTTTCCTCTGGAACAAGCACTTCATACACCGCTACTACAATAGAAAGAATTGCAATAATTGAAATGATAATACCTTTTAATTGTTTCATGTATACCTCCGTGATTCTACCTGTTTCTTTTCCTCAGTTATCACGCATTAACGAGCAGTAAGACCCCCACCTCAAAATTCAGCGAAAGCAAAGAAGTTAGGTGGGGGATTAACTGTCCGTAAAAGCCCGATTGGTGAGGGCTGATAATCAGTGGTGGATGAACAAAACCCCCACTGATTAAAGTTTCACTTTATTATAACAAACTTATCCTGTATATGTTTTCAGACATTATTTTAGCTCTTCTTCGCCATTCCGCCAAAAACTCTCATTTTTCTTCATCTTTTCACTAATGCTGTAGAAAACTAATAGCCTTCCGACATTCTTTTTCAAAGGAAGTCCTCATAAAAGATTGAAATGATATATACGATACTTTTTGGGGAGGAAATATCATGGAAGCTACCTATAAAACGAAAGATGTGACGAATAAAACAGGCATCCCAAAACATATAGTCCGCAAATATAGTCAACTGTTAGAGGAACATGGTTATATAATTTCCAAAACAGCTGATGCTCGTATTTATAAACTTGATGATTTAAAACTATTGAAATCTATACATGAAAGAGCTGCTACATTGCAGGAAGATATTTCAGAAACGATACCAATTATTTTAAAAGAAAAAGAGGCCCCACCTGTACCAGTTATACAAGATACGCAAGAAATACAACCGAAAGAAAAAGAAGATGGGCGTAACTTCGAGGAGTTCATGTTAAAACTTGAAATGCTCGCTCAACTAAATGAAGCCATTATTCATCAAAATTCTACCCTTATTACCCAAAATCGTTTAAAAGATGAAAAGCTAGATGAGTTGATGCAACAAGTTTATGTAAAAGAAGGATCTCAAGAAAAAATGCTACAAGAGTTAGTGGATCATGCCGCTCAAACAGATGCTCTGCAAAAAGAAAAGATGGACTTATTAATGAATCATATGTATAAACGAGAATCTAAACAAGAAGAAAAAATGAATAAACTCGTAAATCAAATTTATAATAAAGATAGCAACCGTGATGCACAATTTATGCAAGTAATTCGCGAAATTCAAGAAACAAAAAGATTAGTCGCCGCCTCAAAAGAACAAAGCTTTTTCCAATCATTTAGAAGTTTATTTAGCCGAACAAAACAAGAAAAAACAACTGAATAGCATAATATATTTTTTCTAATATAAAATAAAAAGTTACCTTCTATCGGTAACTTTTATTCCTTATTTCTTACAGCTGGCAATATAATAATTGCTTCAGTCCCTTTCCCACTTTCGCTTTTATATTCCAGCGTACCATTATGCGCTTGTAAAATACTAAATGTTACCATTAGTCCTAATCCTGTCCCTTTTTCTTTTAAAGAATAATACGGTTGTCCGAGCCTTGCTAATTGTTCTTTCGTCATCCCAACACCACTGTCTTTAACTCTTATTACAATCGTTTCATCTTTTTGCATAGCCGTTACTTTTAAATATCCTTTATTTCCTTGAATTGCTTCAATACCATTTTTAACAACATTCATAATAGCTTGCTTCAATTTCGTTTTATCACCGATCGTATAAAGACTTTCAGAAATCTCAACTTGCAAATATACACCTTGCATCGCTGCAAATGATGACATAAGAGTTGTCATTTCTATTAATTGAGCGGATAAGCAAATATGTTCTTTTTTCTCAATTTGTGGTCTTGCTAAATTTAAATAATCTGAAATAATTTGTTCTGCCCGGTCCAATTCAGCTAATACGAGACGCATATAATCCTTATTCTTCACATCTTCCGTACTTTCTAGCAATTGAATAAAACCACGAACAACAGTGAGTGGATTTCGAACCTCATGTGCAACACTTGCTGCTAACTCACTTACAATATTAAGTTTCTCTGACTTTTGCATCTCTGTACGTAGTATTGCATTTTCATTTAAATATTCTGTTAAGTACACCTGAAATACCATTGTCATAACCATAATAAGCGAAGCAAATATATATCCGCTATATAAGTGCGAAACATATGGTGTAAATCCCGTTTCTAACAGAACGTTAATCATACCAATCACTAAAGAAACAAGTACGTACAATGATGAAATCATAAATGCTAAAATTAGCTTCTTATCCCTTGAAAATAGAGACCATTTCTTTGATAAAAATAATGGAACTATCAATAGAAATATTACTTCTATGACTGGAAGAAGGTTTATGCCCTTTAGCACCCATTCATAGACAACAAAAATAACGGCCGGGATTAAACCAACAATCCCACCATATAAAAAACCACTAACAATTGGGATTGGGTGAAAGTTATACCCGCAAACGTCCCCAAAACAAATAGAGTATGTCATAGAGAGAACGAGTGTAATGCTAGATAAAAACATAATAAAGTAGCGGTTCGGCTTCGGAGGCATTTCTTGATAACGATTTAAACGAATCGCTTCGTATAAAAATAGTGGCAAAATAATGATGGCAATTTGGATCATTAAATCACGGATAAGCTCCATAGCCTCTCATCCCCTATATGTATTTTGATATGATTATATCATTTTACAGGTTTGTTTGTTTTAAAATTTTGATTTTTCTTAACATATTTGTTAATTCTTTGTTAACAACACATAATAATTGTTACAGATTTTCGAAATGAATGTAAACCCTGTACCAAATTTCTGCCCGGCAGTATACAATGAATACGGATTACAAAGAAAATAAAAAATACTTCATAAGACGGACAACTATAGCAAAATACAGCATATAATCCATACTATCTATGTTTACAAATAAGTGATCATTATTTTAGTAGGAGGAAGATAAATATGGCGGGTACTACGCTTGTTTTAAAAGAAGAAAATTTGGTCGTTCTAGAAAACGTTGAAAAATCAGTGTATGAAGAGTTACAGCATAAAACAGGAGAAGAAAATTGCACATGCGCTGTGAATGAATCAGTTGTTCACCTTGGCAAAGTATCCTCTGTACTTTGGAATGAAGATGAAATAGATTGGGAATACGGATATTAAAAAGTCGCTTACAGCGGCTTTTTTTCTATTATCCCTCTCTTTCTACATACCATATACGCAAGCGAAATGATAGAAAATATGTTAAAATGAACTTAATTTTCAAACGGAAGAAAGGGAGATACAATGGAACAATTCATTAACCCTAGAGTAAAGGACATCCAAATTTCTGGAATCCGTCAATTCTCTAACATGATTCAAAACTATGATAATCTTATCTCTTTAACAATTGGACAACCTGATTTTCCTACACCTTCTCTCGTAAAAGAAGCGGCAAAACGGGCTATTACAGAAAATTATACAAGCTATACACATAACGCTGGTTTACTAGAATTACGCAAGGCAGCTTGTAACTTTGTAAAAGATAACTACGATTTACATTATTTACCTGAAAACGAAACCATCGTTACAATCGGTGCTAGTGAAGCAATTGATGTTGCATTTCGAACGATTTTAGAGCCAGGAACAGAAGTCATCTTACCTGCCCCTATTTATCCAGGGTACGAGCCGATTATTCGATTATGCGGTGCAACCCCTGTATTTATAGATGTTCGTGAAACTGGCTTCCGTTTAACAGCCGATGCACTAAAAAATGCCATTACAGAAAAAACAAGATGCGTCGTACTGCCGTATCCTTCTAATCCAACTGGTGTAACTTTATCAAAAGAAGAACTACAGGATATTGTAAATGTTTTAAAAGATAAAAATATTTTCGTCCTTTCTGATGAAATTTATAGCGAACTTGTATATGAACAAACACATACATCGATCGCTCATTTCCCAGAAATGCGCGAAAAGACTATCGTCATTAACGGTTTATCAAAATCACATTCTATGACTGGCTGGCGTATCGGTCTATTATTCGCACCAAACTATTTAGCTGGGCATATATTAAAAGTTCATCAATACAACGTAACGTGCGCTACTTCAATCGCTCAATATGCTGCAATTGAAGCATTAACAGCTGCTAAAGATGCACCAAAAATGATGCGTCATCAATACAAAAAACGCCGTGATTACGTATATAATAGACTCACTCAAATGGGCTTAACAGTTGAAAAACCAACAGGTGCATTTTACTTATTCCCATATGTTGGTCATTTAACATCTTCATCATTTGATTTTGCACTTGATCTTGTGAAAGAAGCTGGAATTGCCGTCGTTCCCGGAACAGCATTCTCTGAATATGGGGAAGGCTACCTTCGCTTGTCCTATGCGTATAGTATTGAAACTTTAAAAGAAGGCTGTGACCGTTTAGAAGCCTTTCTACAAAAAAAAGCTAAGAGTTAAACTCTTAGCTTTTTTTTGCATAATGATCGCAAGTTTGACGCTTCAATAATTTATGCGGAATAATGATACACTTTGCAGTAGACTCCGCATTCTCAACTTTATCAACTAAAGCTTTTGCTGCCTCATATCCTAGCTGGTATATATTCACATCAACTGTCGAAAGTGGCGGACTCGCAATTTCTGATAATAAAGCATTATTAAAGCTTACAATTGAAACATCCTTCGGTACAACGAATCCTTTTTTAGAAAGTGCACTTAGCACACCAAGTCCAATCAAGTCATCCGTTGCCATAATTGCTGTCGGTGGTTGCTTTAGCGCCATTAATTCCTCCACAGCTTGTTGACCACTCTCTCTTGAGAAATCAAAATGTAAAATATACTCTTTCGGTAATACAATATCTGCTAATTTTAAAGCATCACTCATACCAGCCAAACGATCTCTCGTTACAAGTAAATCTGATCCACCGCCGATGAACGCGATTTGTTTATGACCTAATGAAATCAAATATTCTGCTACTTCTCTTGCAGCTGTATAATTGTCATTATCTACATATGTAATTTCTTCTTTACGATCATATGGTTTCCCGATTAATACGAACGGGAAATTTTGTTTATGTAAATATTGAATAATCCGATCATTCTCTCTTGAATATAAAAGAATAATACCACCAATTTGGCGCCCCTGCACCATCTTTACAACACCATTAAAAATTTCATCTTCCGTTTCACCTGTCGACATATAAAGTGCATACCCTTCCACATGTGCAAACGAACTAATCCCTCTTATAACTTCTGGGAAAAACGGATTTTGAAAAGCTTTACTTGCAGAACTTGGCATAACAAGGCCAAGTGTTTTTGTTGTTTGGTTAGCTAGGTTTCTTGCGTTTAAATTAGGATGATACCCTAGTTCACTCATTACTTTCCGAACACGACGCTTTGTTTTTTCACTTATACTTGGATTATCAGCAATTACACGAGAAACGGTAGATGGTGCTACATTCGCTTTCTTCGCCACATCTTTAATTGTAACTGTCATAAAAATCCCCCTCCTTTCACTTCTCTGCCATTTTATATATTTTCATCTTGCACCCGTTGCAAGTAATAGGGGAAGTCATAAACTTTCATTGATTCTATCTTGTAAAACCTATCATATTCTCCCTCTTCATGTATTGTAAGGGATAGAGCTCTTTTTTCCTATACTATAATATACTATTTATTTCACTTCTTTTCATATGGGATGTCAAATCTCTTTTCATCTCCCTATAAAATGTTTTATAGGAAGATGAAAAGAAAAATGGGACATAATGTCCCATTTTTCATCCTTTCGTACCTCCAGCAGTTAAACCAGAGATAAAGTATTTTTGTAGTGATAGGAATAAAATTGAAATTGGGATTGCAATCAATACGGAACCCGCTGCGAACGTTGTAAATTCATTCCCAAATTTCTTCGCCACCATTTCATATAATCCAACTGCTAACGTATAATTTTCTGGTGTGCGCAAAATAATACTCGCTAAAATAAAATCTGTAAATGGGCCGATGAAAGTAAATAACGCTACAACCGCTACGATTGGCTTTGCAAGTGGCATAATGATTTGCCAAAAAATACGGAAATGTCCTGCTCCATCCATACGAGCTGACTCATCCAATTCTTTCGGGATCGTATCAAAATACCCTTTCATAAGCCATGTATTCATTGGAATTGCCCCGCCTACATAAATTAAAATTAACGCAAGGTGCGTATCAATTAATCCTGTTAACTGTGCTAATACGTATAAAGCGATTAACGCTGCAAAGTTTGGAATCATTTGCAAAATTAAAAATGTTAACAAACCATTTTTTCTTCCAACAAAACGGTATCTCGAAAATGCATAAGCAGTAAAACTAATTGCTAACACTGAAAAAATCATCGTTAAAACACTTACTTTTAATGTGTTTTTATACCATAGTAAATAATTACTATTCTCTAAATCTAATAACTTACGATAATGATCTAGCGTTGCATTTTGCGGAATAATACTTGATCCAGATAAACTATCACCCGGATTAAACGATGAGCCAATAATCCATAATAATGGATAGAAAATGATGGCACACATTACGAAAATAACGAGATAACTTAATGAGAGACGTAACATCTTTTGTCTTTTAATATTCATTTACATCATATCCTCTTCTTGGAATGATTTTGTTCTCTTAAATTGCCATAACGCAACTGTAATAACGATTAACGATAAGATCATTGTAAGAGCTGCTGCTTTTCCGTACTGCGCGGAAGTCATCGTTAACTTATAAATCCATGAAATTAAAATATCTGTTCCACCTGCGTCTTGTCCAGCTACAGCAGGACCTCCGCCGTTAAATAGATAGATGATACTAAAGTTATTAAAGTTAAACGTATATTGCGTAATTAATATTGGTGCTGTTGCATATAGAACAAGTGGCAATGTAATTTTACGAAACTGTTGCCAAGCTGTAGCTCCATCTACTGTAGCCGCTTCGTATAATTCTCCTGGAATCGATTGCAGTATACCTGTTGTCATTGCAAAGACGAACGGGAATCCAAGCCACGTTTGAATCATAATTAAAGCAATCTTCGCCCAAAATGGATCTGTCATCCAAGCAATCTTTTCAATTCCGAATAAAGCTAATACTTGATTGTTAATTGCTCCAAATGTTTCATTAAACATACCAGAGAAAACAAGAATAGATACGAATGCTGGGACCGCCCACGGTAAAATGAAGATTGTTCGAATAATCGCCTTCCCTTTAATACCAGGCTGATTTACGATAATCGCTAAGAAAATACCAAGCGCAACTTGTAATGTCGTTGCAACGAATGTCCAAATGACAGTCCAAGAAAATACACTTAAAAAAGTTTCTCTCCACATCGGTAATGTAAAGATATCAATAAAGTTTTTAAACCCTACCCAATCTACTAATTTAGCTGGAGGAGAATGATATAAATCATAGTTCGTAAATCCAATTAAAATTACGAAAATGATTGGAAATACAACGACAAAGATAAGTAATAAAAACCCTGGTGAAACCATTAAATACGGAAAACCTTGGTCTAGTAAATTACGGTATTGCTCTTTTACAGAGTTTAACGGTGTTCCTATATCCCGTTTCTTTCCATTTTGGTATGCATCATATAAATTAAATGCATATATTCCGAGTCCAAACACGATGACAATGAGTGCCAAGATTCCTTCTACTAATAGAAAGACAGAATGGTCACGTGGAACTTCTGTACCAAGCGTTACAATTCCCCATAATCCCATATTTAATAAATCCGCAAAGGCTACAATAAATGAACCTGTTAATACTAGAAAAATAAGACCTTTTACAAATTGTTTATTATACATTTGGCCCACGCCTGGAATGATTGATAACATGGTTGCCATTTTCCTATGTTTTGAACCTTTTAAGCCGTTTGCTGGTTCCATAGATGTTTGCATGTTCCTTCCCCCTTTTTTCTTGGGAGAGAATTCGTGCCCCTCATATTAGAGACACGAATTTCACCTTATTTTTTCTTACTATGATTTGCCTCAATATTACCTTTAATTTGCTTCACTGCATTATCAAGTGCTGCCTTTGGTGCCTCTTTATCCGTAACAACTAATTGAAGCGCATCTCCAGCTGGTTTCCACACTTCTTGCATTTCTGGAATGTTTGGCATTGGAATTCCATTTTCAGATTGTGTTGCAACTGCTTTTGCAGCTTCGTTATCTTTAATAATTGGATCTTCCATTACTGCTTTTACTGGAGGAATTTCTTTCGTCTTCTCAAATCGAATTTTTGCGTTTTCTTCATTCGTTACCCATTCAGTGAACTTTGTAGCTAAATCATTTTGTTTAGAGAAACTTGTTACATGCCATCCTTTAACCCCAACAAACGTTTTCATTGGTTGACCATTTGGTAATTTCGGCATTGGAGCAACGCCATAATCAATTCCGTTCTTTTCCATTGCTTGGAACGCCCAAGGTCCGTTCATGATAGATGCTGCTTTTCCTTCATTAAATAGCCCATCAGCAGCAGGTCCACCAGATTCACCGATAATACCTTTCGGGAATAACTTTTCTTTGTACCATTTTTGAAGATACTCAGCACCTTGTACTGCTCCGCTATTATTTAATCCAACATCACTTGCATTTGGCTTTCCATCTTTTTCACCAAACACATAACCACCCATACCTGCCATGAATGCATTAGCAAAGTAGAAGTTATCTCCTAATGCTAAAAATCCGTACTTGCCATCTTTCGTAAATTCTTTTGAGAAGTTAAACAGCTCGTCCATCGTTTCTGGTGCTTTTGGCATTAGTTTTTTATTGTAAATAAAGACTGGTGTCTCAATTGCTTTTGGTAAACCATATAATTTTCCGTTATATGTCTGTGCTTCTATTGATGAATCAGTAAATTTACTCTTTATAGAATCATCAGCTTTCACTTCAGAAAGTAAACCTTCTGTTACTGCATTTCCGATTTGATCATGTGGCAATGTTACAACATCTGGTCCCGTCCCCGCTGGTCCATCAAGGCGTAACTTCTTCACTTGATCTGTCATTTGCATTTCAACAACTTTTACTTTTACTTTATATTTTTCCTCAAAGCTTTTCACTGCTGGTTCCAAACCAACACCTTTTTTATCATCTTCCCAAACGAGTAGATCGTAATCTTTCTTTGCTTTACTTTCTTCTTTTTCCCCTGAATCTTTCGGTCCACATGCAGATAACATACCAATTGATAATGCTGAAACCGTTAATAATGATAATGCTTTCTTCATCCCAAAAACCTCCCTGAATTGTATATGTACCTTACTAATTGAAAACGTTTGCATTGAATAGTTTAATAGAAGCGCAAACAATATCTCAATCTATGAAAACGTTTGCGCTATTTGTCTATCATTATACATTCTTTTATTCATTTTGCAAATATTAATTTTAAAATATTATTGCTACACTCTTTATAGATTGACTTTATACGAAATGAATACTACTCTTATAAGCAATATTAAAGCTATGCAAAAAGCAATCGTTTGCAACATATGCTTTATTATTATACTTAAGGGAACAATATGCATAGAGATAGTAAAGGGGGATTTTTTATATGCTTAAAGACGCCATCTATCATAGGCCAAAAGATAATTACGCATACGCTTACGATGAAAAAACGATTCACATCCGAATACGTACGAAAAGAGACGATGTTCAAAGTACCACTCTTATTTATGGTGATCCTTATGAATGGACAGACGGGAAGTGGATTTCTTCAAGTGCACCGATGAAAAAAACTGGTTCTACTGCATTATTTGATTATTGGTCCATTTCCATCGAACCAAAATTTAAGCGCTTACGTTACGGATTTGAATTAAAAGCGGAGACAGAAACACTTATTTATGCAGAACGTGGATTTTTTTCCAACATTCCAAATGATGATGTTGGTAACTTTTTCTGTTTTCCATTTATTCATGCAAATGATGTATTCAAAGCACCTTCCTGGATTAAAGATACTGTTTGGTATCAAATTTTCCCAGAACGGTTCGCTAATGGAGATCGTACGCTGAATCCAGAAAACACCCTTCCTTGGGGAAGCGCTGAACCAACTCCAACTAATTTTTTCGGCGGAGATTTTGCTGGTATTATTCAAAACCTCGATTACCTTGTTAAGCTTGGAATTTCGGGAATATATTTCACACCTATTTTCAAAGCACATTCAAATCATAAATATGACACAATTGACTACATGGAAATCGATCCGCAATTTGGCACAAAAGAAACATTCAAAGAACTCGTTCAAGCATGTCATACACATGGTATAAAAGTAATGCTCGATGCCGTATTCAATCACAGTGGATACTTTTTCGATAAATTTCAAGACGTACTAGAAAATGGTGAACAGTCAGCATATAAAGAATGGTTTCATATTCATGAGTTCCCAATTAAAACTGAGCCACTTCCGAATTATGATACTTTCGCGTTTACACCGTATATGCCGAAATTAAACACTGCACACCCGGATGTAAAAGAATACTTACTTGAAGTAGGGCGTTATTGGGTAAAAGAATTCAATATAGACGGGTGGCGCCTTGATGTAGCAAATGAAGTCGACCATAACTTTTGGAGAGAATTCCGAAGGGAGATAAAAGCATTAAATTCTGAAGTATATATTTTAGGAGAAATTTGGCACGATGCACTTCCTTGGCTACAAGGAGATCAATTTGATGCTGTAATGAGCTATCCGGTTACAAACGCTCTACTGTCTTACTTTGCTAACGATTCCATTAAGGCAAATGAATTCATGAAACAAATTATAGAATCTCTACATTCCTACTCTATGAATGTAAATGAAGCAGCATTTCATTTATTAGACAGCCATGATACACCAAGAATATTGACAACATGTAACGGAGATAAAAATAAGTTAAAGTTACTTTATGTATTCCACCTTTCTTTCATCGGCTCTCCTTGTATTTATTATGGAGACGAAATTGGTATGGACGGCGGTATGGACCCAGATTGCCGCAAATGTATGGTTTGGGATACGAAAGAACAAGATCATCTATTATTTACACATGTACAAACATTAATTTCGTTACGAAAGCAATATAAAGCATTTGGAGGACATGGTACTTTCCAATTCATTGAAGCAAATGATGAACATAATTATATTTCTTATACAAAAACATATAAAGATGAAACTATCTTTTTCGTTTTAAATCCGACTAATAGTGATATTACAGCTTCACTGCCTCTCCATGTTACTGGAAAGAAAATCATTAATATTTATACAAACGAAGAATTTTCAGCGGAAGCAAGTGTATTACAAGTTACACTTCCTCCATATGGATTCTCCATATTAAAATGGTAATCAAAAAAATCCTTATACCAAAGTGGTATAAGGATTTTTCTTATTTCAATTTGAACACCATTGCTTCATACGGACGTAATGGTATGTTTTCTATCGGTCCATTCTCTACGTCGTAATTGTGTATAAATAACTCTGCTTCACTATAAGTAATGTCCTCAGGCAATTCAAATACACATTCTTCTGCAGTAAAGTTTGCAATAACAAGAAGTTTTTCTTCCCCATACGTTCTTACATATGCAAAAATAGATGGATTATTCTCCAATATTAAATCATATGATCCATACACAACTATTTCATTATTTTTACGTAACTCAATTAATTTTTTATAATAATAAAAAATTGAATCTTTATTTTGGATCGCTTGTTTCACATTAATTTCTTTGTAGTTAGGGTTTACTGTAATCCAAGGTTCACCTGTTGTAAATCCAGCGTGATCTTTATCATCCCACTGCATCGGAGTTCTAGCATTATCACGACCCTTTATATAAATAGATTCCATTATTTTTTCTATATCTTCACCACGGTCTATCACTTTTTCTTTATACATATTTAACGTTTCAATATCTCGATATTCATCAATCGACTCAAATCGGACGTTTGTCATTCCAATTTCTTCTCCTTGATAAATATACGGTGTTCCTTTCATCATATGAAGCACCGTCGCTAACATTTTCGCAGATTCAATGCGATACATTCCATCATTACCAAAACGAGATACAACGCGAGGCTGATCATGGTTATTCCAATACAGGCTATTCCAGCCTGTATGTTCTAATGCTTTTTGCCACTTCGTTAAATTCTCTTTTAAAGTAAGGAGTGAACATAGTTTTACATCCCATTTTCCGCCTTCTCCTGAGTCTAAATCCATATGTTCAAATTGGAATACCATCTGCAGTTCTTTTCGTTCTTCCCCGGTATACAATTTCGCTTCTTCTGTCGTTACACCAGGCATTTCACCAACCGTCATAATATCATAATGAGACAATACTTCTTCATTCATTTCATGTAAATATTTATGAATGTTTGGACCGTTCATAAAATGCTTATGACCTGAAACATACCCCTCTTCTTCTGTTTCAACAGCTGGTAATCCCTCTTCTTTAGAAATAAAATTAATAACATCCATACGGAAGCCATCAATTCCTTTTTCTAACCAAAACTTCATCATTTCATAAACATCTTGCCTTACCTTTTCATTATCCCAATTTAAATCTGGCTGTTTTTTAGAAAACAGATGTAAATAATATTCATCTGTCATTTCATCATACTGCCATGCTGATCCACTAAACGCTGCTCCCCAGTTATTCGGCTCTTTTCCTTCTTTTCCAGGGCGCCATATATAGTAATCTCTATATTTATTATCTTTTGATTTACGTGATTCAATAAACCAATTATGTTCATCAGAAGTATGATTCACAACTAAGTCCATCATAAGTTTCATATTACGTTCATGCATTTCATGTAATAGCTCATCCCAATCTTCCATTGTTCCGAACTCATTCATAATTTTACAATAATCACTTATATCATAACCATTATCATCATTTGGAGATTCATAGACTGGTGATAACCAAATTACATCAATCCCTAATTCTTTTAAGTAATCTAACTTTGAAATAATACCGCGAAGATCCCCGATACCATCACCGTTGCTATCCATAAAGCTACGAGGATAAATTTGATATACTACACTTTCTTTCCACCACTGTTTTTCCATTATGCTACCCCATTTCATTCATAATTCGATTTTCTCTTTTTTAAGGCGCAAACGTTTTCATTAATGAATGATAACAGATTCTATCTTAATTTAAAATAGCGCTTACAACTTTTATTCTTATTTTTCTAAGAAAACATACGAAATTTACTAATATTCTTCCAATTTATGAAAACGTTTTATTTTTTTGTTTATTTTTTGAATCTATTCGTTTATAATGAACTCAAAGAAAACGTTTGCATAATTATTTCTAGGGGGAAATACCATGGCAGAACTGAAATTAGAAAACATTTATAAAATATATGATAATAACGTAACAGCTGTAACAGACTTCAATTTACACATTCAAGATAAAGAATTTATCGTATTTGTCGGTCCTTCTGGATGCGGAAAATCTACAACATTGCGAATGGTGGCTGGACTTGAAGACATTTCAAAAGGAGAGTTTTCAATTGATGGTAAGCTAATGAATGATGTCCCTCCAAAAGATCGCGATATCGCAATGGTCTTCCAAAACTATGCTCTATATCCACATATGAGTGTATATGATAATATGGCATTTGGATTAAAACTTAGAAAAATACCAAAAGATGAAATTGATCGTCGTGTGAAAGATGCAGCAAAAATTTTAGGACTGGAACAATATTTAGATAGAAAACCGAAAGCATTATCTGGTGGACAACGTCAACGTGTTGCGTTAGGGAGAGCAATCGTTCGAGACGCGAAAGTGTTCTTAATGGATGAGCCATTATCTAACTTAGACGCTAAATTACGTGTTGCAATGCGCTCAGAAATTTCTAAGTTACACCACCGCCTTGGAACAACAACAATTTATGTAACGCATGATCAAACTGAAGCGATGACAATGGCTTCTCGTCTTGTTGTTATGAAAGACGGAAAAATTCAACAAATCGGTACTCCAAAAGAAGTATATGAAACACCTGAAAACATTTTTGTTGGTGGATTTATCGGCTCTCCAGCGATGAATTTCTTCCGTGGTAAATTAACTGAAACCGATTTCGTTATAGACAATGCTGCAAAAATTAAAGTAACTGAAGGAAAAATGAAGATATTACGTGAACAAGGCTATGTAAATAAAGACATTGTTTTAGGTATTCGTCCTGAGGACATTCATGATGAACTATTATTTTTAGAAGCTTCACAATCTACTGCCTTCACAACAAAAATTGAAGTTGCTGAGTTATTAGGTGCTGAATCTATTTTATATATGAAACTTGGAAATCAAGATTTTGCAGCACGTGTTGATGCAAGACATACATTTTCACCTGGTGACCAAATTAAACTAGCATTTGATATGAATAAAGCGCATTTCTTTGATAGTCAAACCGAACAACGCATTCGTTAAAAAATAATTTTCATACAAAAAAACCGTCCACATATATTGAGGGCGGTTTTCACTATTATACGAGGGCTTCTACTGTATGAAATGATTGTCCTTTCGTGCTAATAATACCGAAAATCGGTAAGTCACTTAGCACCACTTCTTCTTGCTGTTTCATAAAAGATGACGTTAATTGTTTTATCTCTATCCATACGTCATTAATACAAAGTACATTGGAATCGTTCTCTTGTTGGCGTGAAAATATAGAATCTATTTTATATAAACCAGCATTTTGAAAAAGCATATCAATGCGACTGAATGCATTCAAAGTAATGCTGATTACGCGTTGCCAATCTCCTTGTTTTTCCATATCATAGGATACAAAAAGTGCTTCTCCGCCTAGATTCGTAATTTCCTCCACTGTTGCTTGTCCACTTTCTTGATCGATGTCCGTCACAATTACTTTTGCGCCTTGTTTAGCCAACAAAAGAGCTGTATTACGTCCAATACCGATGCCACCGCCAGTTACGATAGCAACTTTTCCTGCAAGCTTCATTTTCATTACCCCTTCTATAAGTCTTACCGTCATTCAGTATACTCCTTTATGAGATTAGTCTGCAAGCAAGAAAAGTTGCTTATTCATTTGTAAGCGGTTACTTTTTTACTCCTTCTTTTTTCTTACTATTACGCTGATCGAAAACTAAACCGATGAAAATTAAAATCCCCCAAAAGATTACGCTACCTCCAGTCATTTCAATTTCCCCCTTATTATATAAACATATTATTTTAATCATTATAACATTTTCTTAATTTTCAATCTATTAAATTCGAAAATGATATAGATTAACTTTTCCCTATTATATATCCATTAAAATATATTTGTATAACAAAAAGAGACCTTTTTATATAAAAAGGTCTCTTTTTGTTATACAAGACTTATCACTTTCGTTTTTGTAATTAAATCCTGAAAACCACAATTATCTTTGCGGAATAACATCATATATACGTTACATAATATCGGAATTCCAAGTAGTAATATGTTCGGTAATAACAATACAAAAAATCGAATCGTTAATGTTTGTAATGTTAACTTTTCACTCTTCAATGAAATTAATTTTATTCTCGTTACCTTTTTACCAAGTGTTACACCGTTCCAAATAAAGGGTAGCAAAATAAAATATATCGCCATTAATATAAAAACTACTGCAAGATCATATCTATAATCGCCAAAACTAATATTAAAGCGATTAAAAATAGCACTATAATTTCCAGTCATAACAGCTACTACTGCACCATACATAACCGAGATTAAAAACATGTCAATTAGGGAAGCACCTATGCGATTCATTACAAGCGCTGGACGATGCATCTTTAACTTCATTTTTATGTCGACTCCTTCATATCCTTCTTTACCCGTCTCATCGTACCACTTCTAAAAAACATTGTAAACTAGCGTTTCTCCTACTTTTCTTGTACAATGTGTTACAACAGCATTGTAAAGGAGGTTCCCATATTGAAAAAATGGATAATCCTATTCGTCGCATTCCTATTAGCCGGTTGTGCTGGAAATACAAATCATATAACATATACGATTAACGATGAATACGAACTCATACGTACTTCTGGAAATGCATTTGAACTTTTCCCCACGCAAGATGCTGTATACGCCACACAATACATTCCTGCAAAAATTACAGACATAGCCTGGGATGATAAATACATTATTGCAAAACAAACTGAGGAAAAGTCAGATCCGAATAATCCTGACGCAGCAATTGCAAATAAAAAAAGCGAGCATTATTGGATTATTGACGTAAAGCATAATAAACGTTTTGGCCCCTATAATGAAAAGCAATTTAATGAGCAAAAAGATGCGTTTAAAATTAAGGTGCCTTTTCAAAGTGTAGATTCATACATAAAAGAACAGAAAAAACAGTCAGCATAATAGTTTGAGCGCTGACTGTTTTTTCTTGCATATATTTAAAAACAACTTACTCAGAAAGTGAGATGTTAAAAGTTTGTGGCTCTTTTACAACATCTTGCGTTTCTGTATCTGCTGCAATTACATTATCTGTTGTAAATTTAATATCCTTTACCTTTTCTTTTCCATCATCAAGTATTAGGCCGATAATACCATCTCTTGTTTCACCAGGCTTATAGTCTTCCCTTGATACATTTTTTGTACCAACGAGCGTATCTTCATCATATAAAAAGTTTTGCGTTGCTACTTTAAAATGTTGTTTATCATTAATCGCAACATCATTCATAGAGAAAAATTGTATATTTTTATTCCCGCTATTTTCCACCTTATATGTAATTTCAACGTAACGAATCGTATCACTAATCTCTGTACCACTTAGCGATGCATATAACTCCGCATCTTCTTGACTGACTTTATCTCCTAATCTACGCTTTACTTCTTCAGGAGTTAATGCCGTATATACTTTTAATGTATTTTTTGCATCTTTACTCATCTGCGATAAAGAGATTACTTTCACATCTTGTACGTGAATTTTCATTGGTGCTACTTCAAATGTTTGATTCACAGAATGAATTTGTTCTAATTTAAAAGTACCCCATCCTGTTTCTTTCACTTTTTGTCCTACTTTTTTCAGCTCACGCCCACCATATTCTTTTGTTTCAGGAATAGATTCTTTCTTCTTCGGTTCAGCTTTCTTTTCTTCTTGATGGAAGCAACCACTTAACATAAGAAGAAAACTACATAAAACAAAAATACTTTTCCATGCTTTCATCATATAATTTCTCCTAACACTATCATTCATTAATATTAATTAGTCCTTTGCTTTGTAAACTATAGAAACAATGAGAAGTCCACAAAACGAACTTGTCAGTCCAGATACTATTATACCCCCTATTTGGAAAATATGAAAATAGGGATCTACGAAAGCGTGAACGACAAATATAAGAACTGCCACAATGATTGCCGAAATCCAATACTTTCTTTTTTCTGAAGCTATCATCATATCTTTTCCTGTTTCATCTTTATACTTCCATAGTACGTACAATAGCAATAATAAACCGACACATGTACTCCCGTGTTGCATATATTTATACACTGGAATACCATGTAATTCTCTTTGTAAAAATGGTATTTTCATAACGAAGTAGCCTGTATGATGAGTAAACGCATCCCAAACGACATGCGTGAGCATACCAAATAAAGCGGAATAGCAAAATACAAAGAAATCTTTCCATGTATGAAGCCCCCACCTCTCCTCTACTACATAAATATAGTAGCCAGCAAATGGCTTAGGTAAATGCGTTATAAACGGCTTTTTTAAAATGTAATGATACATATATGCGAGCAGAAATACAAGTGGTAAATTTAAATATAAGAACCCAAGCCATGTATGGCCAATAATACCATACGGTCTAAAGTGTAAAAAATATTCAAAATCAGGCGCCATACTCCCTAATATAAGAGCCGTTACTGAAATATGTTTAGAATGCTTTTTCGCAAAAGGAAGAACTGCTGCTGGATGTGCAAATGTAAACGGCATTTTTTAGCTCCTTTTCAGAATTACAATAGATTACATACTATCATAACGACATGAATAATCTCCATGCAATATTTATTTTCACATTGGAATATGATAGTTTAAATGATATAATCCACATGAAATATTCAGAAAATAAGGAGGGGTTCATGTGTCATTAACACTTGTCTTTTTTCTTGTTCTCTTTACCTTGTTTTTAAGTACATACATTGGATTTTTTCTATGGAATCATTTAAAAATTATAAAATACACACCCGCTTTCGTTGACTTTATGAGCGTTCTTTTCATTTTTATATGGAAGAGGATGACTTTCGGTTGGGAAGGTCTCGGTTTTGGCGCACTTCAGTATACAATTTTCACCACAAGCTGTCTTACACTTGTATTGGCTTCCTTTTTAGAATCAAAATCTGTTATGAATTGAGGTTTATATATTGATTGACGTACCCTTTTTAAAAAATGTCACATTAAAAAAAGAAAATATCCCTAGTTTTTCCGTATATCCTTACTGTCTACCCGCTATCCGGACATTACAATCACTAGCTTTCCATCCAAATGTAACATTCATTATTGGAGAAAACGGAACGGGTAAGTCAACATTACTCGAAGCGATTGCAATTGCTTTAGGATTTAATGCCGAAGGTGGAACGAAAAACTTCCGATTTAGTACAAACGATTCACATTCGTCTTTACATGAATACCTTCGAATTTCCAAAAGTTTCAATACACCAAACGACGGTTTCTTTCTTCGTGCTGAATCATTTTATAACGTTGCTTCTTATATTGATGAAATAGATGCTATAAAATCTTATGGCGGTGTTTCACTTCATGAACAATCCCATGGTGAATCATTCTTCTCCTTATTTATGAATCGTTTTTCAGGACAAGGTTTATACATTTTAGATGAGCCCGAGGCCGCCCTATCACCAATGAGACAACTTTCTATGCTCATTCGAATGCACGAACTAGCGGAACAAGGTTCACAATTTGTTATTGCGACGCATTCTCCTATTTTAATGGCTTATCCTGAATCCACTATATACTCTTTAACACAAGAAGGAATTCACGAATCCGCCTTAGAAGACACCGAGCATTACCAAACGACGAAACTTTTCTTTGAAAATCGCGATCGATTATTCCATCATCTATTTGAGTCGTAAAAAAAGAAGCAGCAATAGCTGCTTCTTTTTTATAGTGCTTCTATAAATAATGCTACTCCAATACCGCCGCCGACGCATAGAGAGGCAATTCCTTTTTCTAATCCGCGTCTCTTTAATTCATGAATTAAGCTTACAGTAATACGAGCTCCTGTACAACCGATTGGATGTCCAAGTCCTACACCACTACCGTTTACATTCACTTTTTCACGATCTAAACCTAATTCTTTCTCTACAGCTAAGTATTGCGCAGCGAAAGCTTCATTAATTTCCAGTAAATCTGCATCTTCTAATGACCAATCTACTTTTTCTAATCCTTTACGAATTGCTGGTGCTGGTCCAATACCCATAATTTTCGGATCTACTCCAGCTACTGAATACCCAACAATTCTAGCTAACGGTTGTAAGCCTTTTTCTTTCGCTTTTTCTTCGCTCATTAATACTAAAACCGCGCTTCCGTCATTCAGGCCAGATGCATTCCCTGCAGTTACTGAACCGTCTTTACGGAAAGCTGGTTTTAATCCAGCTAATTTTTCTGCTGTAATATCAGCACGTGGATGTTCATCTTTTGAAAATACTACTTCTTTTCTACGTTCTTTTATCGTAATAGGAACAATTTGATCGTCAAAGTATCCAGACTCAATTGCCTTTAGCGCCAATGTATGACTGCGAAGCGCAACTTCATCTTGTTCCTCTCTTGTAATTTCATATTGTTCAACTAAATTTTCCGCTGTTTCCCCCATCATAATATGATGAATCGGATCTTCTAACACTTCCCACACCGTATCACGAATTTCTCCGTGTTGTAGACGTTGTCCCCAGCGGTGTTGTTTCAATGCATAAGGGCTTGAACTCATTGCTTCTACTCCACCTGCAACGACAACTTCACTTACACCTAATTGAATTTGCATTGCAGCGGACATAATTGCTTGCATACCTGAAGAACATTGGCGTTGGATTGTATAGCCCGTAACTGTGTCAGGAAATCCTGCCGCTAATGCAGCCGTTCTCGCCGTATTTGCTTCATCAGTTCTTTGAATACAATGACCTAAAATCACTTCATCAACTTCGTGTGGTTCTACCCCGCCTCGTTTTACAGCTTCCTGAAGTACAGGAACAGCTAATTCTACTGGCGTTACATTTTTTAGCGCTCCCCCAAAAGTTCCAATTGGCGAACGAACTGCAGCTGTAATAACAACATTATGCATTTTGCACTTGCCCCTCTCTTATGTACCCTAGTCAGTTTTTAGGTGAAATTCCATAAGATGTATGTCTACACCTATCATACTATAAACATACTAAAAAATCAAAATATTTAATATAATAAAAATAGAAGGAATTAACCTTCTATTCTGTTAATGCATATAGAAATTTTTGTAAAATCTTCTCTGTTGTTTTATTCAAATTCGGTAACTTATCTACCGGAAAATATTGAAGCTGTAACCCTTCATGGTCAAGCCTTAATTCTCCACTCACATGATGCCCCTGATACAGATGTATGACATTAAAAATTTCATCTCCATTTGGATATTGGAAGTACACTTCTTTTCCCGAAAGAACCCCGATAAATTGCATAATTTTCGCATTTAGTCCCGTCTCTTCAAACAGTTCTCTGCGAGCAGTTTCTTCTGTCGTTTCTCCTAGCTCCATCGCCCCGCCAGGTACACCCCAATCATATGTATCTGAACGATATTGAAGCAATACTTCTTGATTATCATTTAAGATAATAATTGCTGACCCTACTAGAATAAGCGGCCTTGTACCAACGACTTTACGTAACTCTTCAATATACCCCAATATGTAAACTCTCCTTTCCTCACCCTTCCTTATCATAACAAAATTTTTCTCCTTTTGTTGATGTAATTTTAAAGAAAAAAAAGGAAGCTTTCGCCTCCTTTTTTTCACCTTTATTTCTTAAAACTTTCATATTTTACAGCTTCAAAAGCTTCTTCAATTTCATCATTACGATAATGGACATATGTAAAACGTCCTAATTCTACTAATCTTGCTATTTCTTGTAACGCTTTCTGTTGCTCATATGTTTCTTCCAGCTTAATATGTACATAAAATTTCATTAATGGATGTTCATATAAAGGTTCTCCCACCTCTACATATACATCTTCTACCCCTTGCACAACTCTTACATAACTTGCAAATTGATAAAGAGCTTCTCTGTCTGAAACGATTTTTAATGTATACATATATTCTCCCCCTTTTCTTTACTATATCAAAAAGATGATCACACTACGTTATAGAACTATGAAATTTTTTCGACTTGTAATAAACAAGGCGGTTATCCATACATAGAGTCTTTTCCCAACATATATTATAGGAAGAATTTTTCAGTTGAGGTGTTCCTTATGGATCCATACGTCAATATATGTATTTGCATTACGCCAGGCGCCGATATTTCTAATGATCGTATCGCAAAAGATTTAGCAGTTGCAGAGTCAATTTGGCACCCGATTACATTTCAAATTAAAGAAGTAATTATTTTAAATGAACTTTTTCGTTTTTCTGACCGCGAAATTAGTTATAAAAATTCTATTCAAAGTCAGGAAAAATTAGCATCCTTTTTCCAAACATGTGTGAATGAAGCTCCTGAATGCGACCTTTATATTTGTTATATTGGCAGTGATTATTTCAAAGAAACAGCAGTCATTGCCTGTGCTTACTCTTTAGCGAAACAACAGCAACTTACTGGTTATATCGTTTTAACAAATTCAGCTGCCCCCATGAAAAATATATATACGCTCGCTCACGAAATCGGTCATATTTTATTTACAAGACGTGTTCACGGAAAACTTACTCACGCTGATCCTCATTCCCCAACTGGCTCGGAGCACCATCCTTCTCCAACAAATCTTATGTACCCTATCGTACCTCGTCCTGAAAATGTCCATATTCAATCCCTATTAACGAACGAACAAAAAGCACTCTCTTTACAAAGTGCTTTATTGCAAAGAAAAAAACAGTAACGCTCTTGTTACTGTTTAAAACAATATATTCCAATCAACAAACCAAATTCCGGCTGCAACGGATGCAACTATACAACTAAACATAAATACAATTACTCTAAAAATCTCTATATAATATTTCTTTGGAAATATTTTTTTGCATATCCAGAGCAGCCACTTTCCTATTAAACCGAAGAACAACACATAACCTGATGTGTCATCTAATAAAGTATCGAAATAGTCATCGTGTAACTTTTTCGAAAAGGTAGTATATAGCCCAAAAATCGTTAAACCTAAAAATGTAATAGACAATATACCTAGAAATATACTTTGCATATTTGTTCTCCTCTCAATAAAAAATTCAGTTCGTTCGCTATTAATATAAAGCTAGCTTACAGTTTTTTTCTCCTCAATTTTCAAAGACCATCTCATTAATACATATAAACTTCCGTACAGAAGTAACGGCTCTAGCATTCCCCAATATGGGTTGTTCTTCCCTAATTCTTTAAATACAAACATAATGAATAGCGGGACAATAACAGTTAATATCCCAATCCAGCCAAGTATGTATGCTTCCCCAATTAACAGTACTAACAAGATAACTCCAGCTAGTATATAACTTTGTATAGTCGTTAATTGTAATACAGGTGTCCCATACCATTTATTCATAAACATCAATAATATTAGTAATAAAATCGGTAGCAATGCTGCTACATAAATAATGCTAAATTCTTTTATTTTACTCTTAAATGATGACATTTTAAAAGCAAATATAATTCCTACAATCGTAATCATTAAAACAATTGGGTATCCAATTAATTGTACATTCGTTAATGTAAATTCATGATTTGGGCTTTCAAATAAAATATTTGTAAGTAACCAATATCCCCCTATTCCAATTATCATTCCTAAAATAGTCTTTATACTCCCGCCTTTATCCTTTTCCATCTCTTTCGCTAATTCTTCTGCATACTCTTTTGGCGAATCACCAAATATATCACTTACCGTTTTCCCTTCTTTCTCACCTTCAATTAAATGAAGTTCTGCATCTTCTAAAAAAGCGTCAACATCTTCTTCTTTAATTCCTTTCGTTATTAAATATACTTTCGTATCAATTAAAAACTTTTCTCCTTCTTTAGAAATCTTCATGATAATCCCTCCCTTATTAAACCGTCTCTCTTCTATTCGTCTTCATCATAATTTCAAGGAAAATTAAAATAAACAAACTTCCGTATAAACATATAATTTGAAATAACATTGGAACAAGGTCTTCTGATGTAAATGTTTTAAACAGTAACATAATCGAAAGTGGAATGATTAAATATAAGTTTTTAAACCATCCATCAAAATATATATTTATCGCTACTGTAATAATAAAAATCCCACCAGCTAATATATAACTTTGCATTTGAGTGAATATAAACAGTTTTGTTGGATAGACCACATCTAATACCGTAACAACCCCCATTAAAAACATTGGCGCGATCATAACTAAAAACCACATAGAAAACCACGTTTTTGTAAAACTTGTTACGAAAGTCATTTTGCGAAGTAGAAAATTAGGACCTATAACAACTAAAATCAATGACAAACTATACCCCACGCACTGAATCAGTGACATCTGTAATAATCCGTTATTCACTATTAGGATAGAAGCAATAATCCAAAACGATACGATATTCATTACTGTAAAACCAATTTGCTTCCACGTTTCCTGTCTATCTCTTTCCATCACTTTGACAAGTTCATTTGCGTATTCTTTCGGTGAGCTTCCGAAAATTTCTTCTACGCTTTTCCCATCACTCTCACCTTCTATTAAATGAAGTTCTGCGTCTTCGATAAAGCTTTCAATATCACTTTCTTTCACACTCTTTGCAGTCAAAACCAATCTCATATCTAATAAAAACTTTCGTGCTTCATTTGATAGCATTATTTTCTTCTCCCCTTCCCTTCAAGTAGACGTTCCACACTACTTTGCATCGCTTCCCAGCGATCCATAAATTCATCTAGTGCATCTTCGCCATTTTCTGTTAACGTGTAATACTTCCGTTTTGGACCAGATGGGGATTCCTTCATTACACTTGTTATGAGTCCTTCCTTTTGCATTCGTATTAATAACGGATAAATACTTCCTTCACTTGCCATTGTAAAGCCATACTTTGCTAGCTTCTCACTCATTTCATAACCATATATTTCACCTTCAGAAATAATAGCAAGTAAGCATCCTTCTAAAATCCCTTTCAGCATTTGACTTGTCGACATAATTCAAATCCTCCCACTATCTTGTTTTACAAGATAGACAAGCGTAAGTATCTTGCTTTACAAAATAGTATAGCAAAGACTATTTTGCAAAACAAGATAGCTAACAATATTTTTCCAAATCTTTGCAGGATTTTTATTATCCACTCTCTAAATAAAGCGATAGGAGAACTTTATTACGAAGGGATGTTTTTCATCATGGTTACAAATCGAGTTGTTTTTTTAACAGGTGCTGCAAGTGGTATTGGTTATGAAATGGGACACGCTTTTGCAAAAGAAGGTGCAAAAGTTGTTATTACCGATCGTCTTGAAGAACGTGCAAAAGAAGCTGCTGAACAACTACAAAAAGAGGGATTTCAAGCTATCGGCTTAAAATGTGATGTTACATCCGAAGAAGAAATAGAAGCATCCATTTCCCAAACTGTTACTCATTTCGGTTCATTAGACATATTAATTAATAACGCAGGCATGCAACACGTTTCACCAATTGAAGATTTTCCAACCGAAAAGTTTGAGCTACTAATTAAAATTATGCAAATCGCTCCTTTTATCGCCATTAAACATGCCTTTCCGATTATGAAAAAGCAAAAGTATGGCCGAATTATTAATGTCGCTTCCATTAATGGCCTCGTTGGATTTGCAGGGAAATCCGCCTACAATAGCGCGAAACATGGTGTAATTGGATTAACAAAAGTTGCTGCTTTAGAAGGCGCTACGCATGGTATTACTGTAAATGCACTGTGTCCTGGTTATGTCGATACCCCTCTTGTACGTAATCAACTACAAGACTTAGCTACTACACGAAATGTACCACTTGAAAATGTTTTGGAGGAAGTCATTTATCCACTTGTACCGCAAAAACGCTTATTACAAGTACAAGAAATCGCGGATTATGCAATCTTTTTAGCGAGCGAAAAAGCGAAAGGTATAACCGGGCAAGCTGTCGTTATCGATGGTGGTTATACTGCTCAATAAAAAATAAAGTTTGCTCACAAAGAGCAAACTTTATTTTTTATCCCGGGGATCTTCCTACTTTAGTAATTGTTTAGGGAGTTTCTCGATTGCAACAATTACCCCATCTAATTTGCTTTCAATTCGATGGAGTAAATATAATGTTACAACAATCGGAAACCCTACATTACCTATCATCTTGATCCACTCTTCCATTCTTTTTCCCTCCTTTCATTATATAAATAAGAGAAAAGAACACATTTAGGCATAAAAAAACAAGCTATTATGTATTAGCTTGTTTTTTCAAATAATGATGCAATTTCTCGCTTATAATCTCCACGTATAATACCTCGCTCAGTAATAATGCCTGTAATTAATTCGTTTGGCGTTACATCAAATGCTGGATTATAAACAGTAGTTCCAACTGGCGTTACTTGTTTCCCAAAAATTTTCGTAACTTCTGTTTCATCTCTTTCTTCAATAACAATTTCAGCTCCTGTTTGTTTCGTAATATCAAATGTCGATAACGGAGCTGCAACGTAGAATGGGATACCGAAGTACTTTGCTAATATAGCTAAATTCATTGTTCCGATTTTATTTGCTGTATCCCCATTTGCGACAATTCGGTCCGCTCCTACAATAATTGCGTTGATTTCTTTCGTTTGAATAGCATGAGCTGCCGTATTATCTGTAATAAGCGTTACATCAATACCTGCCTGTTTTAATTCCCAAGTCGTTAAACGCCCGCCTTGTAAAACTGGTCTCGTTTCACATGCATATGCATGTAAATGTACACCTTTTTCTTTCCCAATATAAAACGGTGCTAGTGCAGTACCATATTTAGCAGTTGCAATACTGCCAGCGTTACAAATCGTTAAAATGTTATCACCATCTTGAAAACATGATAATGCATGTTCTCCAATACTCCTGCATACTGCTTCATCTTCTTGCTGAATGAGAAGCGCTTCTTCTTCTAATATTTTTTGTGCTTCTTTTATTGTAGTAATTTCTTGAATAGATTCTCTCATACGATCGATTGCCCAAAATAAATTGACTGCTGTCGGGCGTGACGTTCCCAAATAATTACAATCTCTATTAAACTTCTTTTGAAATTCTTCAATATGTAAAGTAGTATATTTTTTTGCTACAAGCGCCAAGCCAAATGCAGCTACAATTCCAATTGCCGGTGCTCCTCGTACTTCTAGCATGACAATACTTTTCCATACCTCTTCAATCGTCGTTAATGTTTTATATTCTGTGCTATGCGGCAACTTTGTTTGATTTAATACTGCAATAGCATCCCCTTTCCAACTGACAGACCTCGGAATCGTAACAATTGTACTCATGCTTTTACCCCTCCAGAAACTGTCTGTTGAAATAATGTTCGGAACAGTTGAATATCAGCGTTTTTAGATTCATATTTTATTAGTTCTTTACCTAAGTATAAAGCTTGTTTCTTGGCTTGAATTCTCTTTTCTTTATTTGCTATTTCATCTAAATCAGCTACATGTGCTAAGCCAATTGTTCTTCGGATAAGCTCACATCCAGCAAATCCGACCACATCCGTAAAAATATTTTGCAAAATAATCGGCAACCATTGTTTTTCTTTCGTATATGCTTCTACACCTTCTCCAATCCATAACTTTGTAAAAGTGTCTACGAAATAGCTCCATGTTTTCTCAATATGGAAAAATAGCACACTTCTCTGTTCTTCCTCTCTAGATAGAGCATTTAATAATAGGTTTGCAATAAATTGACCAAGATCAAATCCAAATGGGCCATAAGTTGCAAACTCCGGATCAATCACTTTCGTTTCAGAAGGTGATGAAAAAATACTACCAGTATGTAAATCACCATGAATAAGTGCTTCTTTTCTCGTTAAAAACTTATATTTATATTGTGCTACTTTTAATTTTAAAGTTTTATCACTCCACAATTCATCAACCGCTAGTTGTAATTCCGGCTCATAATCATTCGTATCGTAATGGCCAAACGGATCTGTAAACACTAAATCTTCTGTAATCTTGCAGAGGTCTGGGTTTACAAATGTACCTTCTAGTCCCCTTTTCTCTTCTGACTGTAAACCGAAATCTGAAGTATAAAATAAAACATTTGCTAGAAAACGACCGATATGTTGGGATAAAAGTGGATATTCTTCTCCATCTATTAATCCTTTTCTTGTAATTGTTAGTCTTGATAAGTCTTCTATTACTGTTACTGCTAACTCTTCATCATGACTGTGCACTACCGGAACATAATCCGGTACATACTTCGCAAAAATTTTCAGTGCCTTGCTTTCAATTGTCGCTCTTTTTATAGATAACGGCCAGCTTTCACCAACTACTTTCGCATATGGCAGTGCCTGTTTTATTATAATAGACTTCTCTCCATCATCTAATTTGAACACGTAATTTAAATTTCCATCTCCAATTTCATGACAAAATACATTTGCTTTCTTTTCAAAATAACCGTGTTCTTTCGCATATTGTATAGCTGTTGTTTCAGTTAATGCATAATATCCCATCGTCTTCTCCCCCTTTTTTATATTCAGAGGTTTTTCTGACGTAGAAAAACCTCTTTCCACTAAGAAAGAGGTTTGAAGTTTATCTTCTCCCCTCTTATCTGCCAGAAAGTTTTACTTTCTGCTGGAATTAGCACCGTGCCTTTTGGCGTAAATAAACGCCCCATTTCACAATGGTATTACGGTCGGTTGCTGGGCTTCATCGGGCCAAATCCCTCCACCTGCTCTTGATAAGAGTTGTATAATTTTTTAGAATTTTTAACTTTATGTTGAAGACTATACCAAGAATAAAAATCACTTGTCAACATTTTATTTGTATAATTCTGGACGTCGATCCGCAAAAACTGGAATTCCTTTGCGTACTTCTTTAATTTTCTCGAATGTAAGCTCTCCAAATAGAATTGCTTCTTCTTCATTTGCTTCTACAACAACTTCGCCCCAAGGATCGACAATTAAAGAATGGCCAGCAAACTCATTATTTGGATCCTTCCCTGCCCTATTACATGCTACAACATAACACTGGTTTTCAACTGCTCTTGCTTGTAATAGCAAACGCCAATGTGCTAAACGAACTAATGGCCATTCAGCTACAACAAATAAAACTTTTGCACCTTTAGCAGTATGAACGCGCATCCACTCCGGAAAACGAATATCATAGCAAATTGTGCCAGCGCACTCTACATCATCTAACTTAAATTCACCAGTACGATTTCCAGCGATTAAATATTTATGTTCATCCATAAGCTGAAATAAATGCACTTTACTATATTCATGGACTAGTTCTCCTTTATTCGTTACAACATACATTGTATTTGTAACACCTTGCTCCGTTTGCTTTGCTATAGAACCACCAACAATATGTACACCATATTGTTTCGACCATTCTATCAACTTTTCTTTCGTTTCCAATCCATCCCTATCTGCAATTTCAGAGAGTCTCGTTAAATCATAACCTGTTGTCCATAGTTCTGGTAAGACGATAACATCTGGTCTTTCCTTCATCGCTTCGCTTATTTTATTTTTAGCATTCTCAATATTTTTTTCTACATCTCCAAAGACAATATCCATCTGAATACATGCGACTTTCATTTTTTCAGCCCCATTCTCATTTTTTTCTTTACAAAATACTGGAAAGATTATATCATTTGTCACTAGAATTGTAACAACTTTCAAAAGAGGTGGAAAGTATGAAATCATTTCAACCTTCTGAGATAGTAACATCATTGCCAACACAATTTTTCGCTTCACTTGTTGCAAAAGTTAACAAAGTCGTTGCAGCTGGTCACGATGTTATTAATCTAGGTCAAGGTAATCCAGATCAACCAACACCGCAGCATATCGTAAAAGCTTTGCAAGATGCTGCTGAAAAGACCATTCATCATAAATATCCGCCATTTCGCGGACACGAAAGCTTAAAAGAAGCTGTAGCAACATTCTATCAACGTGAATACGGCGTAGAATTAAATTCGAAAACTGAAGTTGCTATTTTGTTTGGTGGAAAGGCTGGATTAGTAGAATTACCAGTTTGCTTTACAAACCCTGGTGATACGATTCTCGTTCCCGATCCAGGTTATCCAGATTATTTATCAGGTGTCGCTTTAGCAAAAGCAAAATTTGAAACAATGCCACTTATTGCAGAAAATAACTTTTTACCAGATTATGCAAAAATTGATGATTCTATTGCCGAGCGTGCAAAATTAATGTTTTTAAACTATCCAAATAATCCTACAGGTGCTACTGCATCAAAAGATTTTTTTGATGAAACAATTCATTTTGCCAATAAACACAATATATTAGTTGTTCATGATTTTGCTTATGGTGCTATAGGATTCGACGGTCAAAAGCCAGTTAGTTTCTTACAAGCAGACGGTGCCAAAGATACAGGAATCGAAATTTACACATTATCGAAAACTTTTAATATGGCTGGCTGGCGCATCGCTTTTGCTGTAGGGAATGAAAGTGTCATTGAAACCATTAACTTATTACAAGATCATATGTATGTTAGCATCTTCGGTGCAGTTCAAGATGCCGCCCGCGAAGCACTATTAAGTTCACAGTCTTGCGTAATAGACCTTGTAAATAGTTACGAAGCTCGACGAAACGCTCTTATTTCAGCTTGTCACTCAATTGGTTGGAATGTAAACATTCCAACAGGATCATTCTTTGCATGGCTTCCTGTTCCAAAAGGATATACTTCTGAGCAATTTTCTAATATTTTACTAGAAAAAGCACATGTCGCAGTTGCTCCTGGTGTTGGATTTGGTGAGCATGGCGAAGGGTATGTCCGTGTTGGTCTCTTACATACAGAAGATAGGTTAAGAGAAGCCATTCATCGAATTGATAAATTAAATTTTTTCAAAAAGTAATTGACAACATGAAAAATATCTGACAAAATTCAGTTATCTTAAAAATTTAAACATTTCTAAATACTTCTTATCAAGAGCAGGTGGAGGGACGAGCCCGACGAAACCCGGCAACCGATCTACAATTGTAGACACGGTGCTAATTCTCGCAGCATTACGCTGACAGATAAGGAGCTGGTTGTAAAAAAACCTCTCCTTAGCTGAGAGGTTTTTTTATTTAACTAGGAGGTTATAACAATGAGCGGAATTATAGCGACATATTTAATCCATGATGATTCACATAACTTAGAAAAAAAAGCTGAGCAAATTGCACTCGGTTTAACAATTGGCTCTTGGACTCATTTGCCACATTTATTGCAAGAACAATTAAAGCAGCATAAAGGCAACGTCATTCATGTTGAGGAATTAGCTGCACATGAACATACCAATTCGTATTTACGTAAAAAAGTGAAACGCGGAATTATTAAAATCGAATATCCGTTATTAAATTTCAGTCCAGATTTACCAGCAATTTTAACGACTACATTTGGAAAGCTATCACTTGATGGCGAAGTAAAATTAATTGACTTAACTTTTTCAGACGAATTAAAAAAACAGTTTCCTGGTCCAAAATTCGGGATAGATGGTATTCGAAATCTTTTACAAGTACATGATCGTCCCCTTTTAATGAGTATTTTTAAAGGAATGATTGGACGAAATATTGGGTATTTAAAAACGCAATTACGCGATCAAGCAATTGGTGGTGTAGATATCGTAAAAGATGATGAGATATTATTCGAAAATGCATTAACACCACTTACAAAACGCATCGTATCTGGAAAAGAAGTTTTACAATCCGTATATGAAACGTACGGACATAAAACGTTATATGCCGTAAATTTAACAGGACGAACTTTTGATTTAAAAGAAAATGCGAAACGTGCAGTGCAAGCTGGAGCTGATATTCTATTATTTAACGTATTCTCTTACGGACTAGATGTACTACAATCACTTGCAGAAGATGATGAAATCCCGCTTCCTATTATGGCACACCCTGCTGTAAGTGGTGCTTATTCCGCATCCAAGTTATATGGAGTTTCATCTCCATTATTACTCGGAAAGCTACTCCGTTATGCTGGGGCTGACTTTTCATTATTCCCATCTCCATACGGAAGTGTTGCGCTAGAAAAAGAGGAAGCTCTTGCTATCTCAAAATATTTAACTGAAGGCGATTCATTTTTCAAGAAGAGCTTTTCTGTTCCGTCTGCTGGTATTCACCCTGGTTTCGTTCCCTTTATTGTACGAGATTTCGGTAAAGATGTTGTTATTAATGCTGGTGGCGGAATACATGGACATCCAAATGGGGCGCAGGGCGGCGGTAAAGCTTTCCGTGCTGCAATTGATGCTACTTTGCAAAATAAACCACTCCATGAAGTAGATGACATAAATTTGCATAGCGCACTACAAATATGGGGAAATCCCTCTCATGAGGTGAAATTATGAGTATTCAAGTATTTTGTGATTTCGATGGCACGATTACAAATAATGATAACATTATGTCCATTATGGAAAAATTTGCACCACCAGAAGCTGAAGAAGTAAAGAATAGAATTTTATCACAAGAGCTATCTATTCAAGAAGGTGTTTCTCAATTATTTCAATTCATACCTACTAATCTGCACGATGAAATTATTCAATTTTTAATAGAGACTGCTGAAATCCGTAATGGTTTTCATGAATTTATACAATTTGTAAATAAAAATAATATTTCCTTTTATGTTATATCAGGTGGAATGGATTTCTTCGTCTATCCACTCTTACAAGGACTCATTCCGAAAGAGCAAATTTACTGTAATGAAACAGATTTTTCAAATGAATACATTACGGTGAATTGGCCTCATCCTTGTGATCATCATTGTCAAAATCATTGCGGATTATGTAAATCATCACTCATCCGTAAATTAAGTAATACAAATGACTTCCATATTGTAATCGGAGATTCAATTACTGATTTACAAGCTGCGAAACAAGCGGATAAAGTGTTCGCTCGTGACTTCCTTATTACAAAATGTGAAGAAAATCATATTTCTTATACACCATTTGAATCGTTTCACGATATTCAAAACGAATTAAAACATTTGTTGGAGGTGAAATTATGAAACAACTTTTTCGTCAATGGTATGACTTAAGCGAGATAAAAAAAGAATTAACAACACGAAATTGGTTTCCAGCAACGAGTGGTAATATTTCTATAAAGGTTAGTCATGAACCACTCACTTTTCTCATTACAGCAAGTGGTAAAGATAAAACAAAAACGACTCCAGATGATTTTCTATTAGTAGATCATCTAGGGGTTCCCGTATTAGAAACTGAATTACGTCCTTCAGCAGAAACAATCTTGCATACACATATTTATAACAATACGAATGCTGGATGCGTCCTTCATGTTCATACAACCGATAATAATGTTATCACAAATTTATATAGTGATGCAGTCACACTTCAAAATCAAGAAATTATTAAAGCTCTCGATATTTGGGAAGAAGGTGCAACAATAAACATTCCTATTATCGAAAACCATGCCCATATCCCAACGCTTGGAGAAAACTTCCGCAAGCATATACAAGGAGATTCGGGGGCAGTATTAATCCGTAACCATGGTATTACCGTATGGGGCCGAGATAGCTTTGATGCAAAGAAAAGATTAGAAGCTTATGAGTTTTTATTCCAATTTCATATAAAACTATTATCAATTCAAGGAGGCGTTTCTAATGGCGCAAATTCGTATTCATGAAATAAATACTCGCATTGAAAATGAAGTGGAAGTATCAAAATTTCTACAAGAGGAAGGCGTTTTATATGAGAAATGGAATATTTCCAAACTTCCTACTCATTTAAAAGAAAATTACTCATTAACAGATGAAAACAAAGCTGAAATATTAGCTGTGTTTTCAAAAGAAATTGCTGATGTTTCATCACGCCGAGGTTATAAAGCACATGATGTAATTTCACTTTCAAATAGCACACCTAACCTTGACGAACTATTAATTAATTTCCAAAAAGAACACCATCATACTGATGATGAAGTTCGCTTTATTGTTAGTGGTCATGGCATCTTTGCCATTGAAGGAAAAGATGGGACATTCTTTGACGTTGAACTTGAGCCAGGCGATCTCATATCTGTTCCTGAAAATGCAAGACATTATTTTACCTTGCAAGATGATCGTCAAGTTGTAGCTATTCGTATTTTTGTTACAACTGAAGGCTGGGTTCCAATCTATTAAGGTAGTTAGTTGAATAAAAGGCCTTGGACCCCCTTTTCCAACCTTTTATTCACTCTACATATATACATCCTCCTATGGAACAGGCTTATTTCATTTTGAAATAAGCCTGATTTTTTATGGTTCTAACCGTATTATTCCTTCTTTTCAGTACAATCTCTCCCTTCAATTTTTCAAGTATATTTATTAATACTTTTTGAACATTTATTGAACTTTTTCTGAAAATTCTGTTTTATATATGATATACTACAATTAACTAAGAAGGAAAAGAAAATCGCAAACAGAGGGGGAGAATCATGAGTTTACTTATCGCACTTATACTAGGGGTTACGTGTGGAGCACTTCCTATTATTCTAGGAGCTATTATGGAAGAGTTAGAAGTTGGTGTTTTAGGTTTTGTTGCATCTTGTGTAAGCGCTTTACTTTTTGGTTTATTCGGTGCTATTCCTGTTTCAATTCTCTGTGCATTTTATATAGTACGCCATGCTCGTACAAAACAATTTGGTCCTAATCACATCGCGCAAGTGATTCCATTCCCAATCGAACGATGCCGCCGGGCTTCTAGCTTATAATTACAAAATTAAAAATAAAAGTCCTCAAATGAGGACTTTTATTTATTTTCTTCTAGAAATTGAAACAATTCTTGTAGATGCAAAGCGTCTTCACTATAGCTAACAGATACATGATATATACCATCAATCTCCGCTTCCATGTAAAGGTCAACTCCATCTCGATCATATTTCAATGCCAAATAAAATTCCATTTCTTCTAGCATCTTTTTTGAAGTTCGAATAACGTAATGCCCTTTCTCATCTCTTCCATATTCGAAATTCGGTTCAAAATCATATTTTTGTTTAAAAGCTTCTTTTTGTTTTTCATTAATTTGTATACATGTTGCTCTTTGTACAGTATCAATCATCTCATCAAATTTTTGAAGATCCATCTCATTTACCCCCTTACGTATTTTTTGTATAACACTTGTGTTCCGCTATTTTCTTCCCCATCTTTTATTAGCTCTTCATACAATTCCTTCGCCAAACTTAAACCTGGTACTTGTAATTGTAATCTTTCAGCCTCATCTAACGCGATCTTCATATCTTTCATAAAATGCTTTACATAAAAACCTGGTTCAAAATCTCCCTTTAACATTCGAGGAGCTAAATTACTTAATGACCAGCTACCTGCTGCTCCCGTTGAAATACTCTCCAATACTTTATCAGGATCTAATCCAGCCTTTTTCGCATAAGCAACAGCTTCACATACTCCAATCATGTTGGAAGCAATCGCAATTTGATTGCACATTTTTGTATGTTGTCCACTTCCAGCAGGCCCTTGCAACTGAATATTTGTTCCTAGTTTTTCAAATAACGGTAAACATCTATCATATATTTCTTTCTCTCCACCGACCATAATTGCGAGTCTTGCTTCTTTCGCACCAACGTCTCCTCCAGATACAGGTGCATCTAACGTATATACATTCTTACTTTTACCAGTTTCATTAATACGTTTTGCCAATGTTGGTGTAGATGTCGTGAAATCAATTGCGATTGTGCCTTCATTTGCATTCTCCAAAATTCCATCTATCCCAAAGTACACTTCTTCTACATCATGTGGATACCCAACCATAGTCATTACAACATCAACTTGCTTTACTAACTCTTTCGGTGTATCACACCAATTTGCACCATCTTGCACTAAAGAGTCTGTTTTCGATTTTGTTCTATTATATACATATACTGTATGACCGTCTTGCATTAAATGACGCACCATACTTTTTCCCATTACACCAATACCAATGAAACCAATTGATACATTTTTATGTTTCATTTTCTCATCCCCTTTGTTCTAATAAATCACTTACCATCTTTCGGAAATCTTTATTAAAGTCATCATCCATACTATTTTTCACGTTTGAAAATAAAATAACAAAAGTCCCTTTTTCTTTATTAAAATTATTGAAAGTATTCCACCCAGATAGTACACCATGGTTATGAAAATAATCCGGATATATGTAAAAACTAAATGCATATTTTCGTTCTGTTGAAGGTGAAAACATCGCTTGTATACTTTGTTCAGAAAGAAGTTTCCCATTTATAATTGCTTCGTCTAATTTCTTCATATCTCCAACTGTCGTATACATCTCACCACAACCATATAGCCAATCCATGCCTACCTTCTGCGCTGGTACAAGCTCTTGATTTTTTTTCACATAACCCTTTGTGAAATTTTTATCTCCAGGTACCATATTTCCCATACCAGATTCATGCATATCTGCTTTTATAAATATATTTTCTTTTATGTAATCTCCTAAAGGTTTTTTCGATATATGTTCTATTATATAGGCAAGCACCATATAATTATAATCTGTATATCTCCAACCTGTTCCTGCAGGAAATTCTAAATTTTGACGTCCAATCCAATTCATTAACTGTAAACGGGAGGCAGCATTAACATTGCCTTTTGCGTGTTCAGGTAAACCAGAGGTATGCGTTAATAAATGATATAACGTAATATTTTTATTCTCCGGAAATGAAGGAATATATTTATTTACATTATCTTGAATATTTAGCTTCCCTTGATCCTGCAGTTGTAAAATAGATGTAGCCACAACTGTTTTCGTAATAGAACCGATACGATATTTTGTGTGAGGCGTATTTTCTATTTTATTTTGAACATCAGCATACCCATATCCTTTATTCAATATAACATGCTCTTTATCTGTTACCAAAACTGTTCCATTGAATTGCTTTCCGACTAAATATTGATCTAATTTTTGAGATATGCTAGCATAATCAATTTGCTTTTCTTTTTTTTCTTCTTCTATATTCTCTTGTACTTCTGATTCAACAGCAGGATTCACCTTAGTTGTTAATTCTTTACTTTCCTTTATATTAGGATTATAGAGAAAATAGTATACTCCTCCACAAACTACAGCACATATTGAAACTATCATCATTATTTTTTTCATCATATTGTTCCTCCATAATTCCTTCGTTCAAAATCCCCCCTACACTCTATTATCAAGTAATAAAAAAAAATCGCAACAATTTGTTGCGAAAAATCACTTTTTTTCTTTTCTATATACACACACTTGATTTTTCCCATTTTTTTTCGCTTCATATAATGCAATATCCGCTCGTTGCATTAATTCTTCTCTTGTAATCCCTTTTTCATATAATGCAACTCCAAAGCTCGCTGTTAATTTCGAAATTCCTGAGAATTGCTTTGTTTCAATGAAAAATCGTAATGATTCCGCAACTTGAAATGCTTCTTTTTCTACCGTATTCGTTACTAAAATAATAAATTCTTCTCCTCCCCACCTAGCAAATACATGTTGCTGCTCCACTTTAGATTTCATGAGCTCTGCAAGCTCAATTAATGCTAAGTCACCAAAATCATGGCCATACGTGTCATTTACTGCTTTAAAATTATCTATATCAAATAAAATAAGTGCTATGTTTTCATTATTACGCATCGCATTATCCCATTCTGCCTCGAGTATTTGTTGGAATTTCAAACGATTATAAATCTCTGTTAACGAATCTATCATAGCAAGTCTTTCTTGTTCTTGATAGATTTCATCTAATTCGGTAATCTCTGTACACTTCACAATAAATCTTGATAAATCTTCTGGCAATGGTGTCGCACGCAATAAAAAAGTTGATACTTCCCCTTCATAGTTGGACATCTTAATTCTTCTATCATATGATAATGTATCATCTAACCATGTTATATCATGAGTTGTTGAATAGTATCCATTTTCTCTAATAAGATGTTCAGCAAATACTAAATGTTGCTCACGATACGCAAACAAATTTTCATATCCGAAAAACTCTAAAAAATTTGTATTACAATCAACAATCTCATCGTCTTCTACTATAAATAATAGATCATTTCGAAAATCAAACATCGTTTGAAGTAGTTCTTGTTGCAAACTTACTTGCCGCACTAAAGAAAGCTGATATAAACTTTTATTTACTTCCTCTAACACCATTTGTGGAGTCACAGGGGCTATCACAATATTACGTATTCCTAACGTAAGCACCTCTGCAAACTCGCTTGTTATTTGTTGATCCCAAATGACAATAAATGTACTCTGTGGATTATACATATTCTTTATATATTTTATTTGAGAAAAATCTGTTACATACATAATTACAATATGTGGTTTAGTCCTCTGAAATAATACTTCGCCTTCTTCAAAACTATTTGCTATAAACATACATTTTGGATGGATATTTTCTATCGTTTGTTGATGCGTGCATCCATTTTCTATATAAAGGACATTTAACTGAAGATCTTGTAATACATTTTGGAAAACCGTATTTTCTAATAAAAAATGTAGTATGTTCATCACTAGTCTTCACTCACTTCATATATCTTGTTCTACAGAATTCCTCACAAACATTTTATAAAAAACTGTTCTCTAAAAACTTTAATGAGTGAGGGATACATGTTAACAAGCTAATTGAGAATGTTCTCTTCATTTTTCACTCTATAAATTCCTTTTTTAGTGTATGATTATAGGAATTGTATCGTTTGTATGAATGCCCTAGCTTCCGCTTTAAAACTTGACAATTAAAATAAAGATATTATATTCTTAAATTCGATAACTTACAAAATGTAAGTAGAATATATTACATTTGTTTTTTTCATAATTTGATATGTAATTTGGAGGATATATAATGACAAACGAAAACTTTTTTAATGTTCTATATGAACGCACATCTACACGTGCATTCAACCCAGAGAAAGAAATTTCATCTACAGAGTTACACGAGATTTTAAAGGGAGCTGCTCAAGCACCTTCTGCTTGGAACTTACAGCACTGGAAATTCCTCGTATTCCAAGGTGAAGATGTACAGAAACGATTACATCCAATTGCTTATAACCAACAACAAATTCTTGATGCTTCTGCTGTAGTCGCTATTTTAGGTGATTTAGAAGCTTATAAAAATGTTGAACAAGTTTATGGTCCAATTGTAGAACAAGGATTTATGAAAGAAGAAGCAAAAGAGCGCTTAGCTAAAAATATTGAGTCTGCATATGCACGTGAGCAATTCCCAAGAGATGCAGCCTTTTCAAATGCATCTTTAGCAGCAATGCAACTTATGCTTGCAGCTAAAGCAACTGGCTGGGATACTTGTGCGATTGGTGGTTTCAACCCACAAGCACTTACAGAAGAATTCAATGTTTCATCTCGCTACGTACCAATTATGCTTATTACAATTGGTGAATCAACTTTAAAAGGCCACCCTGCACCACGAATGAGCGTAGAACAAGTGAGTGAATGGGCAAAATAATAAAGTGAAACTTGAATCAATGTGAGGGTCTTACTGCCCTTTCATACGAATAAAAAAGAAACGAAGGTAATTTCATTACCTTCGTTTCTTTTTATTCTGTCACACATCCGTAATACTAAAATGTATGATTCGACATCCGCACATAAAAACAGTAAATTTCATGCTATTCGCATACACATAAATGACGTTTCGTGTCGAATTTTGTTAAAGTATCGAAATATAACCGTGTGTTTTTGTTACAATTATGATACAATGATAACAAATAGATAACAAGAGAGGGATTTTCATTGAGTTCATACGGAAGCTTTATTGCACTTTTATGTTACATAGTAACTGTACTGCTTCTATATTTTATTGGCGATGCTGCAAACATTTCAGTTTTACAATTCCCAAAAGAAGAAGCATTCCACTTAGAATCAGAAAAACATACTGCACGATCCATTGTACCGCTACTGTTAGCTCTTCCTGTATATATCATCGTTTTATATAAAAGCAAAAAAGTGTAAAGGCTACCTATTTCATTCATTTCGGTGGTCTTTACACTTTTTTGTGATATCTATCCTATTTTAAACATCATTCCGTAATAAACACCCAGCTAGTCTTTTAAAATGAGAAATTCCCCTAGAAAAAATTCCACTCTCTGTCCAGTCACTCACTACCGAACTTACATAGATTATAAGTGTGAAGGGGGTGATGAGGATTATGTTTGGATCATTTGGATGCTGTGATAACTTTAGAGACTGTCATCATCATGAAAGAGAGTGCAGACATCATGAGAAAGAGAAAGAGAGAGAAGTAGTTAGACCACAACAACCAGCTGTATGTAACGTACTTGCTAATATTTCAGTTGGAACAGAGCTTTCTCTTTTAAGCATTAGAGGTAATGGCACTTTCAACAATGTAATTTTTGAAGGTTTCGCTAACGGTGTTGCTCTTTTCTCTGCTTTAGCTCGTAATAACAAAGACAACAAAGATAACAATAAAGACGATAAGAACAATCAAAACCGTAATACTTTTACTGGTATTTTACGTGTATGCCCAACTGATATCGTTGCTATCGCTATCTAATTCTGTTCCTTATCCTCTATAGTAAAAAAATAAGATTTACTTTTCTCATAGAAAAAACCTGAGACCGATTTCAAATCGACTCAGGTTTTTTTATTGATTATATGCTTTTAACGAGTTCAACAACTTCTTCAGCAGTTGACATCATTAATGCTTTTTCTGCTAATGTTTCCATTTCTGCTTTTGACAACTTGCTTAGTTGTGTTCTTGCAGGAAGAATAGATGTTGCACTCATACTGAACTCATCTAAACCTAATCCTAATAATAATGGGATAGCAAGTGAATCGCCCGCCATCTCACCACACATACCAGCCCATTTGCCTTCTTTATGAGCAGCATCGATAACCATTTTTACAAGACGTAAAATAGATGGGTTATATGGTTGGTATAAGTAAGATACTTGTTCGTTCATACGGTCTGCAGCCATTGTGTATTGAATTAAGTCGTTTGTTCCGATAGAGAAGAAATCAACTTCTTTTGCGAATTGATCTGCTAATACTGCTGAAGCTGGAATTTCAACCATCATACCAACTTCAATAGAATTAGAAACAGTTGTACCCGCTTCTACAAGTTTTGCTTTTTCTTCTAATAAGATTGCTTTCGCTTGACGGAACTCATCAAGAGTTGCAATCATTGGGAACATAATTTTTAAGTTACCATATACGCTAGCACGAAGTAATGCACGAAGTTGTGTACGGAACACATCTTGCTCATCAAGACATAAGCGAATTGCACGGTATCCTAAGAATGGGTTCATTTCTTTTGGTAAATGTAAGTATGGAAGCTCTTTATCTCCACCGATGTCAAGTGTACGAACAACAACAGGTTGACCTTCTTTTACACCTTCAAGAACTGCTTTATATGCTTCGAACTGCTCTTCTTCTGTTGGAAGATTGTCACGGCCCATGTATAAGAATTCTGTACGGTATAAACCAACGCCTTCTCCGCCATTATCGATAATACCTTGTACATCATTTGGTGTTCCGATATTTGCAACAAGCTCAACGTGATGTCCATCACTTGTTACAGTAGCTTGGTCTTTTAATTTTGCCCATTCAGCTTTTTGCTCTTCAAATTTCGCTTTCTTTTCTTCAAACGAGCGAAGAGTTTCTTCTGATGGATTAACAATTACTTCTCCATCTAAACCATCGATGATTACGATATCGCCATTTTGGATTTTCTCCATAACAACTTTCGTACCAACAACAGCTGGAATTTCCATAGAGCGAGCCATAATCGCAGAGTGAGATGTACGTCCACCGATATCAGTTGTAAAACCTTTTGCATACTTACGGTTTAACTGAGCCGTATCAGATGGTGTTAAATCTTCAGCAATAATGATTACTTCTTCAGAAATTGTACCAGGATTTGAGAAGTTAATGCCTAGTAAATGTGCAAGAACACGTTTTGTTACGTCACGAATGTCCGCAGCACGTTCCTTCATATATTCGTTATCCATGTTTTCAAACATAGAAATAAACATTGATGCAACTTCATCCATTGCAAATTCAGCATTTACTTTTTCACTATTTACTTTATCTTTTACTGGGTTTACTAGTTCTGGATCATTTAACACTAATAAATGTGCTTCAAAGATCGCAGCTTTGTCAGCACCTAGCTCAGCAAAAGCGTGGTCCTTAATAGCTTCTAATTCAGTTTTTGCTTTCTCAAGCGCAGCTTCTAAGCGTGCAATTTCTGCAGCTTCGTTTGTAATTGATTTCTTTTCGATGTTAAATTCAGGATTTTCAAGTCTGAAAGCCTTTGCAATAGCAATCCCACTTGATGCAGCGATCCCTTGAATGTTAAGAGTCATTATTCTCCTAATCCTTCGTTTTTCATAGTTTCTTCGATAGCTGCTAGTGCTTGAGCTGCATCATCACCATTTGCAGTGATTTTAATTTCCGCGCCTTGTTGAATACCTAAAGACATAACGCCCATGATTGATTTTAAGTTAACGTTCTTTCCGTTATACTCTAAGTTAATGTCAGAACCAAATTTGCTTGCAGTGTTTACAAGTAGAGTTGCTGGACGAGCATGAATTCCTGAGTCGCTAGTTACTTTAAAGATTTTTTCCATGATAATTTATCTCCTTTAAATTACAGTATTTTTTAGTTGTATAGACGTGAGTACTACATCATCTATTGTATATAATAGGCGATGTTCGGTCAACCACATCGCCTATTATAATTATAAACATTTTGCGTCAAATTCCTACTGAATGTCAATAATAGCGTTTTCGCCCTTCTTAACATTTCCATCTTTTTTCAATTCGACTTGTTGCCCTTGTTGTAAATTCGTAAATACAATTGGTGTAATGATAGATGGTGCATTTTCTTTTACAAATGCAAGATCTACTTTTAATAATGGTTGTCCTTGTTTCACTTTGTCACCTTGTGCTACAAGTGCTTCAAAACCTTCACCATTTAATTTTACAGTATCAATACCGAAGTGGATTAAAATTTCTTTTCCACCTTCAGATTGAATACCAATTGCATGCTTTGTAGGGAATACGTTGACAATTTCACCGTTAACTGGAGAAACTACTGTTCCTTCTGTTGGCTCAATTGCAAATCCATCTCCCATCATTTTTCCTGAAAATACTTGATCCGGCACTTCTGTAATTGGTAGGATTTTCCCTTCAATTGGTGAAACGATTGTTTCGTTTTCATCAACTTTTTGAGGAGCTTCTTCTACTTTTACAGGCTCTTCTTTTTCAACATGAGGTGTACGACCTGACATAATATCATGAATTTGTGATTTTAATGTGTCAGATTTCGGTCCAAAAATAGCTTGAATGTTATTTCCAACTTCAAGTACACCAGCTGCTCCAAGTTCTTTCAAGCGATCTTTATTTACATTCTTTTGTTCGTTAACTTGAACACGTAAACGAGTAATACAAGCGTCTAAAGAAGCAATGTTTTCTTTACCACCAAGTGCTACTAATACTTCACGAGGAAGTTCACCAGCTTCTGCTTTTCCTGCACCTTCATTCGAATTTGCAACTTCACGACCAGGTGTTTTTAAATCCCATTTACGGATTGCAAATCGGAATCCGAAGTAGTAAATAACCGCTAGTACAAGACCAACAATAATTACCCACCACCATGCCGTACGGCCTGGTAGTACACCGAATAATAGGAAGTCGATTAAACCACCAGAGAATGTCATACCAATTTTAACACCTAAAATTTGCATTGTCATAAATGATAGACCAGCGAATACAGCGTGAATTCCGAATAATACTGGTGCTACGAATAAGAATGAAAATTCAAGTGGCTCTGTAATACCTGTTAAGAAAGATGTTAATGCAGCAGAACCTAAAATACCAGCTGCTAATTTTTTGTTTTCTGGACGTGCTTCATGGTACATTGCTAAAGCTGCTGCTGGAAGACCGAACATCATGAACGGATACTTACCAGTTGTAAATGTACCTGCTGTTAATTCTACACCGTCTTTTAACTGTGCCATAAAGATTTTTTGGTCACCACGAATTAATTCGCCAGCCGCATTTGTATACTGACCGAATTCGAACCAGAACGGTGAATAGAAAATGTGATGTAATCCAAATGGAATTAATGAACGTTCAATTAAACCGAAAATAAATGCTGCTAACGTTCTATTTGCATCAATCATTTGATGTGAGAACGTGTTTAAGCCACCTTGAATGTATGGCCAAACGAAGCACATGATAATACCTACTATTAAAGAGAATGTTGCAGTTGCGATCGGTACGAAACGCTTACCTGCAAAGAAACCTAAGTATGATGGTAATTCAATGTTGAAGTATTTATTATAGCAATATGCCGCTACTATCCCGACGATAATACCACCAAACACTCCAGTTTGTAGCGTTGGAATTCCTAATACGTTTGCATACGCTGGATCTGCAAATCCAATTTTTACTGGGTCTGCTCCAGAACTTGTTACTTTCACTAGCTTATCTACTTCTAAGAACACACTCATCGTTTTGTTCATAATTAAGTAGCCAACGAATGCTGCTAAACCAGCTACTCCGTCTCCACCAGCTAAGCCAATTGCTACCCCAACTGCGAATAGTAATGCAAGGTTAGCGAAAATAATATCACCAGATTGTTCCATAATTTTTGCTACCATTACGAACCAATCTGCTTTTAAAGCAGGAATAACATTTGTTAACTGTGGATTTTGAAATGCATTACCAAATCCAAGTAAAATACCTGCTGCCGGTAAAATCGCTACTGGAAGCATAAGCGCTTTTCCGACTTTTTGAAGAACACCAAAGATCTTCTTAAACATGGAAACCCTTCCTCTCTTATCTATATTGATACCTTCCGACAAACGCCAAAAAGGCATGAGGAAAAAAAGATAGAACGATAGCTATACAAAGGGTAGTATATCCCTTTCTCTAGCTTACATTCCTTACTTTTCTCCACTCATGCCTGATCGAATCAGTAACACGTGTCAAAAATAGGTTTACGTATAAGTTCACTATAATTAAGGCAAACGTTTTCGTTTTATACCTTAATGTGTTTGTCGAAATTTGTATAACTTTGCAATAGTTATTATACATAACTATTGTAAGCGATTCAATGATTTTTTTTAACGTTTTCATTTTCGACAAAAATATATGTCTTTTTACACATGCTCTGCCTTCACTAAGCGCTGCAGGTGCATCGTTAAATATATACTCTCTGCTTCATAAACAGGAAGTTGCAATTCTTTTTGCATAACCTTAACTAGCTTCCAAGCTAAATTATAACAAACAGGATATTCCGCCTTTAATAAATCAGCAAAACTTTGCGATTCCTCTACTTTTTCTCCTTTTTTCACCCTCTCAATAGCATATTGAAGATGACGAATAAGGCGTAAATAGTGAATACTTTCTTGGTCTAATGTAATTTGTAAGTTCGTCTCAATTAAAGATACAAGCTGTGCAATGAGACGGGAGTTTTGATTAACTGAAGATAAATCTGAATTTGTAAGTGAACTGTAAATATGGAGTGCAATAAATCCAATTTCTCCTTCTGGCAATGTAATTTGCAAACGAGAATTTAAAAGGTTTACAACACCTTCAGCAATTTTATATTCCTCTGGATAGAGCATTTTCGTTTCAACTAAAAAAGGATTATCAATTGTAAACCCTTGTTTTAAACGCTTAATCGCAAAAGAAATATGATCTGTTAAAGCGATATGAATATGTTCATTCAATGGCGATTTTGCTTTTTCTTGAATATAGAACATAATATCATTCATTAATTCAATTAATTTTTCACTCACATGTGGAACTAGCAGTTTGTATTGTTCACGATCACGTTCATTTTTTAGAACAAACATTTTTTCAATTTGTTCTTGCTCCAATACATCTTTCGCTTTTTTCCCAAATCCAATTCCTTTACCAATCACTACTACTTCCTCATGTTCAGGATGGCTAGCAATGATGACATTATTATTTAAAACTTTTTTAATTTCTAGATAATTACTCATATAACACCACCCTCGTACTTAAATAGCCTGCTTTTATGTTACAGAACATTCTTCTTTGTCGTCAATGTAAAACATCTACCATTTCATAAAAATTCATTTTTTAGACATGTTTATATATGATGCGTATAATGTAAGAGCAACTGTACATAGAAAGGAGATAGCAACATGATTAAAATGTTTGTAAGTGATATCGACGGTACAATGATGCAACACGGAGGTTTAATTGACGAACAGGATATTGTAGCACTTCGTAGTCTTGCTGAACAAAATGTGATTCTTTGTTTCGCTTCTGGCCGACTTGATAATGAAATTGCAGACTTAATGAAAGCTGTAAATACAAATTTCCACCGCATTAGTGTTAATGGTGTTTTTGTATATACAAATGAAAATAAGCAGCTATTATCTGCAACTTTTGATTCCAGCATTCTTCCTGAGTTGTTACACATGACGAATGAAGATCCTTATTTCCGTTATGTTAGTGATGAACATAATTACTACATTGAAGAAAAAACACCGTTTATTCATGAACTTGAGCAACAAGTAACGATGACTTCTGTCGAAGAACCAAATTTATTACAGAAAATAGATGATACAATTTTCCCGAATAAAATTTCTGTCGGTGGAACAAAGGAGAGCTTACAACTTCTTCAGAAAAAAATTGATGAAAAATTTCATGGAAAAGTTAGTACGTTCATTTCAGCAGAACAATGCTTAGATGTAATGCCACCTAATATTAGTAAAGGTTCTGCTATTTCTGTTTTATTAAAGGAGTTTCAATTACAACCAGAGGAAGTTGCTTGCATAGGAGATTCTTATAATGATATTCCAATGTTTGCTTTAACTCCTCACAGTTTTGCTATGGCTCAAGCAGATGACGCAGTAAAAGAACACGCTCACTATGTAGTAAATACAGTTAAAGATGCTGTTAACCACGTAATTGCTCATAATAAAAATACGACTCACTCCTTGTAAGGATGAGTCGTATTTTTTCTTTACATGTTAAACAATTTGACATTTACTGTACTTCACAAACTGAAATATATTATTTGTTACGTGCGATGTTTGTAATAAACTTATAACGATCTCCACGATAAATACATTTCACATACTCTAACGGTACTTCACCTTCTGAATATGACCATTGACGCATGACAAGCACTGGCGCCTTTTTAGGAATATGCAGATGTTCCGCTTCATTATCCGTTGCAATTGAAGCTTCAATTGATTGAGTAGCGCTAACAAGTTTGAAGCCCAGTTTTTTCTCTAAATGTTCATATAAAGATTGTTGCAATATTTCTTCGTTAATATCTTTTACAAGAGCTGGCGACAAATATGTCGTCTCAAAAGCAATCGGTTCATCGTCAGCTAAGCGAATACGCCTCACTTCATAAACCGACTCTCCCTCCTGTATTCTCAGCCGGTCTGCTATTTTCGCAGTAGCTGGAACGAGGCGGAAACTTAATAATTGGCTACTTGGGTTCATCCCACGAGAAATCATATCTTCTGTGAATCCTGTCATTCCTTGCAATTTTTGTTCCACTTTCGGAAGTTGGACAAACGTACCGATTCCACGTTTCCGATATAAATAACCTTGTTCCACTAAATTATTAATCGCCTGTCTGATTGTCATACGACTCACTTCGAACTTATCGCAAAGTTCATTCTCAGATGGGATTTTATCTCCCGGCTTCCATTCGCCGTCCTCAATTAGCTGTTTCACCCACTCTTGAATCTGATAATAGATCGGAAATGGTGAATACTTGTCGATGTTCATCAGCAATCGCCTCACTGCATAAAGATAGAGCTTCTTGATCAGCGATTACGGTTACATTCGGATGACGTTGTAAAACTGTAGCAGGACACGCTTCACTATATGCACCTTGCAATAATTCTTTAACAGCTTCTGCCTTTTTAGAACCCATAGCAACAAGTAGAATTTGTTTCGCTTTCATAATGCTTCCAATTCCCATTGTAATTGCATGAGTTGGCACATCTTCTTCTTTTTCGAAGAAGCGAAGGTTTGCTTGGCGTGTAGATTCTGTTAATTCAACAATGTTTGTTGGAGAATTAAACGGTGTTCCTGGTTCGTTAAATCCGATGTGACCGTTTTCACCGATTCCAAGAATCTGTAGGTCAACTGGGTTAGCAGCTAGAATGCCCTCGTAACGTTTGCACTCTTCCTCTAAATCACTTGCCATCCCGTTTGGTACATAAGTTTGTTTAAATGGAAGATGATCAAACAACTGTTCTTGCATGAAATAGTGATAGCTGTTTTTATCTTCATGTGGTAAATTTACGTACTCATCTAAGTTTACAGTGGTTACACGGCTTGTATCAAGTTTATTTTTTCGCATTTCTGCATAAATACCTAATGGAGAGCTTCCTGTAGCCATTCCTAATGTTGGATTTTCTTTTGTTTTTACAACTTCTTCAATTAATTTATAACCTGCTTCTGCTAGTTCTTCTGGAGTTTTTACAACAAGAATATTCATTTCATTACTTCCCTTCCTTCATATGAATTCCTAAACGAACCGTATCATATACATGTAAATCTTCATTCATCACAACAAAGTCTGCATCTTTTCCTACCGCTAATGCACCTTTATTATTTAATCCAAACTCTTCTGCTTGGTTCACTGATGTCATTAGTACTGCATCTTCGATTGAACAACCTGTAAATTCAATTACATTTCGGAAAGCTTGATCCATTTTTAGAATACTACCAGCTAACGTTCCATCTTCTAATCGAGCACTACCATCTTTTACATGTACTGGCTGTCCGCCAAGCTCATATAATCCATCTTCAAGACCTTTTGCACGCATTGCATCAGTAATAACACTTACTTTTTTCGGTCCTTTTAATTTATATGCTAATTTCACCATATCCGGGTGAATGTGAATACCATCTGTAATTACTTCAACCATTACATCTGGATTTAATAACACATGACCAACAACTCCTGGTTCACGGTGATGTAATCCACGCATTTGATTGTATAAATGCGTTGCATGTGTAATGTTTCTATTTTTTAGTTGCGCATCAATTGCATCGGTATGTCCCATTGTGCCAACAACACCAGTTTCAGCAAGATATTGCTCGAACTCTAACGCACCTTCTTCTTCAGGTGCATATGTTACTAATTTAATTAAATTTCCGCTTGCTTCCTGCCATTGTTTAAATTGTTCAATATTCGCAGGAACAATATGTTCAAGTGGTTGTGCACCTGCACGTTTCTTTGAAACATACGGTCCTTCTAAGTGAATATATTCGAAATGTGCTCCTTTTTCTTTCGCTTCCTTCGCAGCATGTAGTGCTGCTTCGATTGCTTCTGGAGCTTGTGTCATTGTTGTGGGGAAGTAAGTTGTAACTCCTTCTTTTAACATTTCTTTACCTAGAGTTACTAACCCATCGCTATTTGCATCCATCGCATCAATATCGTATCCACCATGAATATGAACATCAATCATACCTGGAATCACAATTTTCCCTGCCGCATCTAAAACCGCTTCATTTTCTTGTGATACATATTGAGCCATCAAACCAATTTCTTTAATTGTTTCTGTGTAACGAATAAATCCGTTTTCCACTACTTCTTGACCTGTATAAATTTTGGCATTGATGACAACTTGCGTTTTCATTTTCATCGATCCTTTCCCATGAAATACCTACTTGTTATTATTACCTTATTCGCCTAATTCCATCTTAATATATGCACGAGTAGTTGTCTATACATTCTAATGAAATTTCCTCTTTGTTTAACAAAAAGGAAACTTAGTACGTCTCTCGCAATTATAATATATGTTATTCATTTTTTCCAAAAAGGAACAATATCATCTATCGTATGAATCACTTAAGTAATGGCATTAATCCGCTAGACCCAATTGTAATATGTTCGCCGTCTGTTTCCATTTCTACTGTACGCTTATTTGTTCCATACATCATTATACCACGCTGTTTTAATCGTCTCACTACACTTTGATGCGGGTGTCCATACGGATTTCTGCTACCATAAGAAAGAATCGCGAACTGTGGTTCTACCTTCTTTATAAACCTTTCACTTGTTGAAGTATATGAGCCATGATGTCCCACCTTTAACACATCTGCATGTACATCAAATTGCTTTAATATTTCAGTTTCCGTTCGCACATCAGCATCACCCATTAGTAAAAAATCTGCCTTACCATACCGAATCTTTAATACAATTGAAGATTCATTATTTTCATCTTTGGACTTCCCGTTGTTTAATACTTGTATGGAAACATGCGGATCTAACGGTATGTATTGTCCCTCTTTTACTGAAATGAAAGGGATTCCCCTTTTCTTTATATGATTTCGATACGTATGATAAGTAAGAGAACTATATGTTTTTCCACTATCTAATATAAGTGATACCGGCATCTGCTCTACAATCGGAATGAGTCCTCCAATGTGATCCATATCTGGATGAGTACTGACGATAGCATCTAAATGGTTAATTCCTTTTTCAATTAGTTTTTGGATAACAACCTCACCAGCTTCATAAGGTCCTCCATCAATTAACATCGTTTGTCCATTTGGCAATATAATAAGTGTTGCATCACCTTGTCCAACTTTTAAGAAACTCACTTTCATTTTACCAAAATGTTGCCGCTGCATATGTAAAGGAGACGCGGTATGAATAGACATCATATACCTTTTGGCAGATGCACTATTTAAAGAAAAGCATAACAAAACAGAAACTAATAATAAAACACTTCGTATACCTCTCATAACTCGTCTCCTTTTTTCAATTAGTATGGCACGGTATATAATTGATATACAAAAAAGCTTAGCAAAATGCTAAGCTTTTATTTCGATATCTCTTGTAAAGAACCGAAGAATAAATCCGCTTCATTCATTTGTTCGTTTTCTTCAGAAAGCGGAGGTAAATCATCTAATGTTTTTAATCCAAATGTGTCTAAAAATTCTTTCGTCGTTCCATATAAAATCGGACGCCCAGGTCCTTCTGCTCTTCCCATTTCTTTTATAAGTAAGTGTGATACTAACGTTTGTAACGCCTTATCGGTTTTTACCCCTCTAATCTCTTCCATTTCAGTTCTTGTAATGGGTTGACGATATGCAACAATTGCTAACGTTTCTAGCGCAGCCTGAGAGAGTGAAGCAGCTGTTGGGATATCTATTAGTTTTTGATAGTACGACGCATGTTCTTTCTTTGTAGCAAAACGATATACTTTTGCATACTGTACAATTTGCAAACCTCGGTGTGCACCTTCACATTCTTTTTGCATTTCTTCTAAAATATCGATTACTTCGTTTCCTTCAATTTCAAGGACTTTTGCTATTTGTTCAGGAGAAATCCCTTCATCACCAGAAACAAATAAAAGCCCTTCAATGATTGATTTCTGTTCTGTTCTATCCATCTTACGAGCTCCTTCCTCCTATTTTCTCCATAAAAATACACATCAAAAAACCGAATCACAATCAATGCGTTCGGTTCAATATTTTTTCTCTTGTTCCAAACGATACATTCAAACCTAGCATGAGATATACTATTTCTATCCCATTTTCCATACTAACTCTATGCAGATTTAGTATAGCTTGATACGAAAATTTCATCAAAATTATGTTCTTGTTCAATTACGATTTGTTGATTTTTCATAAGCTCAAGAACCGCTAAAAATGTTACAACCATTATTTCCCGTTCATCATCAACAAACAAATCATAAAAACTTTGACGACCACCTTGTATTTCTAACTGCTTTAAAATATCCGTCATACGCTGTTCAATTGGTATTTCTTGACGAGTAATACGTGTTGTCACAGGTTTCTTTGCTTTTTTACGACGCATTAATTTTTGAAATGCCGCTAGCATATCATATAACGTAACATCAAGAGGCAAGCTTGTCTCCTCTTCTTGTTGCAATGATGTAAAATCAATTGGCGGACGTGTATATAGCTGTGCTCTTTCTTGTTCTCTTTCTTTTAGTTCAGTAGCAACTTGCTTATATTTCTTATATTCAATTAACCTCTCCATCAATTCTTGACGAGGATCATCTATAAAGTCATCACCGTTATCAAGTACATCTTCTTCATGTTTCGGCAACAACATTTTACTTTTAATTTGTAATAACGTTGCAGCCATTACTAAATACTCACTTGCAACATCTAATTGTAGTTCTTTCATCGTATGAACATAAGATAAATATTGCTCTGTAATTTCCGCTACAGGAATATTATATATATCAATTTCATAACGATGTATTAAATGTAACAATAAATCTAAAGGCCCTTCAAAAGCCTCTACTTTAAAATTATACTGCACAAAGCATCCCACCACATTTTTTCTATAACAACATAAGTATAGAGCATACTCATGTTCTATCCAACCTTTTTAAGAAATTTAATTAAAAATAGACCTATGCCTATGGCATCATGCCCACCACTTCATATGATAACAGTGTAGTAAGAACAATGTAGGAGGTCAAAAAACTATGGGTCACGTTGATTGTGGTTTTAGCGGTGGGTTCGCATTACTTGTTGTATTGTTTATTTTGCTAATTATTGTAGGGGCAGCTTGCTTCTGCTAATATGAACAATAAACGACTAGGGAGAAATTCCCTAGTCGTTTATTGTTCATATTTCTATGATAAACTTATACTTATAACCGTTAGATAGGGGCGAAGAAAATGTATCCTACCGAATACATACAGTTTTTAATTCATTTTCACGGAGATTATGATTATTTTGAATGCCACGAAATACTGGAAGAGTATTGGAAAACAAAACCGAGAGGAAATCGGGATCATTATTTAGTCGGCCTCATTCAAATTGCAGTTTCTTTATACCATCACAGACGCTCTAACTGGAATGGCGCAGAGAAGATGATGAAAAGCGCCATAACGATTTTAGAAAAAAACAGTGCACATTTACTTCGTTTAGGAATAAATGAGGCACAACTCCTGTTCTTACTCAAAGATAAATTGCAATCTATCCAGAAAGAAGAAAGTTTTACACCGTTATTTTTACCATTGTCGGATACAACATTAGAAAAGTACTGCATAGAATTATGTCAGAAACAAAACCTTCCTTGGAAAGACGTGAATGCTACTTCTAATGAATTTATAATACATAAGCACACATTACGTGATCGAACAGAAGTCATCGCTGAACGAAACGAACAATTACAAAAAAGAAAGCAGAGATAATAAACTACTTATCTCTGCTTTCACGAATGTATATTTTGTTCAAGCCCTTTACACTTTTCGCAAAAACTTGCTGTTTGCTCATTTCCGCAAATTGTAAATTCAAGAAATTTACTCTTTAACTCTTGAACCATCTTCGTCCCAATACCCATATGACGGTGAGATGGGTTCACACTCAAATGCTGAATTTCCAAAACTTGATTCTCTTTTTTTACAATCCCCATTATCCCAACAAAATCTTCGTTTTGTTTCCACAAATACAATTGCCAATCATCCTTTGCTTCATAATCTTTCATAGTCAATTGTAATGTTTTCACATCTTTTTCAGTTGGCATAAATGAAAGAAGCCCCATTGCAATCTTTTCATAACTTTTTTTAAAACGAATTAACATAACCCTTATCCCTTCTTACAAAAGTTACAAACTATTAAATCCCCTCAATCACTCTTTTCATATCACATTCATTTTACAATATTTTCAACAGAGTGAGAAGAGCTTAAAACAACTTGATAATCATACAAAGCGAAAAGAAGAAAGTCAAATATACGTTTCATTACTATTTTTTCTAAGTAGATAAAAGAAGAAACGCTGTTATATGAAAGTGAAAAGAAACATCCACCGCTCATTATCACTTCACTATTCATCACCTTAGAGCAGATGAATTCTAGCAAAATGAATGTAATAAACAACTTTTATTGAAATGTGTAATCTAATAATGTATTCTATGTGATTTGTTAAAATTTTGTTCTCATAAGCGACATATTCTCACTACAATCACATTACTACTTGTATCATGTACCGTAAACGAAATCCCCATTCCTATTAAAAATAAAAAAGAGAGCAATAGCTCTCTTTTCTCATTCACTTATTCTTCCCAAACTTTAACTTCTTTCATTACATCACCTTGACGCATGTTTAATACTGTTTCAATACCGCTTGTTACTTTACCGAATACAGTATGTACACCATCTAAGTGTGGCTGTGGCTCATGAACGATAAAGAATTGGCTACCGCCTGTGTTACGGCCAGCATGAGCCATAGAAAGTGATCCTACAAGGTGTCTATGAGGATTTCCATCAGTTTCACATGGGATAGAGTAACCTGGGCCACCCGCACCTGTTCCTGTTGGATCTCCACCTTGGCTTACGAAGCCAGGAATAACGCGGTGGAATGTCACACCATCATAAAATCCTTGCTCTGCTAGTTTTTTAAAGTTTTCTACTGTTTTTGGTGCCTCTTCTGGGAAAAATTCCAAATCGATTTTTTCACCATTTTCCATTACTATGTATCCTAAAGTTTTCATACGTATATGTCTCCTTTCAACTATCTCAGCACTATATTACCACATTCATGACTAGAAACAAAAAGAATCCGACAATCTACATACTTCTTTTTTGAAATGTGGAAAAAGCTAGGTGACAAATAAGAAATATATACTATAATAACTGTGTTGCCCGAAAATTTTAGAAAGAGAAAGGGAGCGATTTTTCGTGAAAACGAAATTACTAGCTCTGCTATTAGCTGTAGCAGTATTTATTATGCCAACAGCTTCGTTTGCAGACATCATCGAAGGAGAATCAATTGTTACACTAGGAGAAAACTTGTCTGAACAACAAAAACAAGATCTGTTAAAAGAAATGAAAGCACCAAAAGATGCTACAATTATTACTGTGTCTAATGCGGAAGAACATAAATTTCTAGAAGGGATTGTTCCAAAAGCTCAAATTGGTACGAGAGCAATTTCCTCTTCTATGATCACATACACAAAGCCAGGTTCTGGTCTCATTGTACGTTCAAAAAACATTAATTCAATAACAGATGCAATGTACACAAACGCACTTATTACAGCAGGTGTGAAAGATGCTGAAATTCAAATTACTGCACCATTTAAAGTTTCTGGAACTGCTGCTTTAACTGGCTTAATGAAAGCCTATGAAACGACATCAAACAAAGCAATTCCTGAGGAAGTAAAAAAAGTAGCCAATGAAGAAATGGTGCAAACATCCCAGCTCGGCGATAAAATTGGTGAAGAAAAAGCAGTTCAACTTGTTGCGAAAATTAAAGAAGAAATTGCCAAAGAACAACCAAAAACAACTGAAGATTTACGTTCATTAATTAAAAAAATTGCGGATCAACTTGGTATTACATTAACGGATGAACAGTTAGATAACTTAGTTGCGCTATTTGATAAAATGAAAAATCTTAATATCGATTGGAATCAAGTTGGCAGTCAGTTAAATAAAGCAAAAGAACACGTTTCTGCCTTTTTAGGATCTGAAGAAGGGCAAAGTTTCCTAGATAAAGTGAAAGATTTCTTCTCAAGTATCATTGATTTTGTTAAATCTTTATTCAAGTAAAAAGAAGCTCGTCAGTGACGAGCTTCTTTTTTTATACAAGTAACGGCAATTTCATAATAGCTTCTTCAACCGAACGAACTATATGATTTGCCTTCTCCTTCACATATGGATGAGCATGATGCAGAGTGAATGAATGCGGGGTTACTTCAAACATAGAAATATCATTGAAAGAATCTCCAATGCATGCAACTTCATTTGCTTCAATTTGCAAATGTTCCATTAGTCGTCTTAAAGCACTCCCTTTACTTACTCCCCTTGGCATAATGTCAACATAGCGTTTACCAGACATAAAAACTTCCGCTTCGTTCTGAAAGGTATCTCGTAATTCTTGATCTAATGCTTCAATTGTCTCTTCTTCCCCAAAAACAAACAATTTCGCAGGATGTACAGTTTTACCAAATTCCTCTTCTAATGCTTCTATTTCAGCAATATGCACGCCCATATACGTTTCAAAATTATGATGATGTTCATTTTTTCTTTTTGTATACCGTTGCTCATTTGCACAAACAATATCTGCTAGTCCCTTTTTATGGATATATCGATATATTTCCTGGGCAATCCCATCTTCAAAACTTGATTCATGAAATATTTTCCCATCCGGTAGTAACATCGTCGCTCCATTTAAACTCGTTGTGTAGTACGGGAATGCAAACCTATTTACGACTTCATCAATTCGATGAGTAAAGCGGCCTGAGGCAAAACAAATATTTGTCCCTTTTTCAGCTAACCAACAAATTGCACGTTCATCTTCTTTTTGCATATCATTCACATTGTAAACGAGCGTGTCATCTAAATCACTTACAAATAATTTAATCATGTCCTCTTCCCCTTCCATACACAATATCTACTCTAAGTGTACACAAAAAATGTTTGATTTTTGTTAAAAAACAATAAATTTTTGCTAAAAAAATAAACGGGTGTATAATCCCGTTTATTTTTGTCTTTTTACATTTTGAGGTCTTACAATACTTGGTCGTACTTTTAAACTAGACATCGTCGGACGGAGTAGAATTTTTGTTAATGCGCCCCAATCAAATGGTAAAAACGGCCATAAATAAGGTGTTTGCAAACTTTTTATAGACGTTAAAAATAAAATCAATATCGTCATACCAATTACAAAGCCCATCTCATGGAAGAGACCTGTTAAAATAATAACAAATAATTTTCCAACCTTATTCCCTAGCCCTAATTCATAACTCGGTGTTGCATAAGCACCGATCATAGAAACTGCTACATACAAAATAACTTCTGGTACAAACAAACCTACATCGATTGCTATTTGACCAATTAATATAGCGGAAATTAATCCTGCTGCAGACGATAACGGCGTTGGAGTATGAATGGCAGCCATCCTTAAAAACTCAAGCCCGACCTCTGCCATTAATACTTGTAATAAAATTGGTAAATGTGTCATCTTAGTCGGTCCAATAAAAGCAAGATTTTCTGGTAAAAGAGTTGGATCAAATACAAACACTAACCAAAATGGTAGTAAAAACAAGGAGAATAAAACACCTAAAAAACGTACCCAACGTAAAAATGTACCGACAGCTGGGTTTTGTCTAAACTCTTCTGCATGCTGTAAATGATGGAAATATGTTGTTGGCGTAATCATAGCACTCGGTGATGTATCAACAAGTACTAGAACATGTCCTTCTAATAAATGATTGGCTGCTACATCCGGTCTTTCTGTATATCGAATAAGCGGGAATGGGTTATAGCTTTGCTTTACAACAAATTCTTCCACTGTTTTATCCGCCATCGTAATGCCATCAACATCAATGTTATTTAATTCTTGTTTTATAATCTTTACTAAATCTTGATTTGCAACATCTTGTACATATGTAATACAAATATCCGTTTGCGATCTATCCCCTACTCGAATAATTTCGTTTCGAAGACGCGGATCTCGAATTCTCCTACGAATTAACGCTGTATTTACAACGATATTTTCAACAAATCCATCTCTCGCACCGCGTACTACTTTTTCGGTATCCGGCTCTGTCGGTGTTCTTCCTGGATAGCTTCGAACATCTATCGCGAACGCTTCTGTTTCGCCTTCCACAAATATAATAATAAGCCCTGATAACGCTTGAACCATTACTTCATCCATCGTTTTCACTTTACTCACTTGCTGATGAATTAAACGATTCTCTAAAAGCTTTACTGTATCTTCTTCAACATCCCTTATTTCATTCGTATCCACAGCCTCTTCTAAAATAGGAATAATATAATTCGTATCACAAAGTCCATTTACGAATAACACAGCAATTTCTTTATTCAAAATTTGAAATTTACGAATACCAACATCAAATGTAACGCCTAATCCAACCGTTTGTTTTAAATAATTTTCATTGTCACTTATGAAAGTTGAAATAGGGATATCTATTTTTTTAGGCTTCGTCATAAAACCCACTCCTTTCCAAAATTAACTGAATTGCTTTTTTAGTAATTGGTGAGCCTCTCTCCCATTCATCATTTCCACACATCTTACCAATATCACCAATTCCAACAATGACAGGAACATTCAGATCATCTAGACAATAAATTGTATCTCCGCTAATTCTGCCAATTTCACCATCTGGGAGTCCAAACTTATCAACGCCATATTCCGTTAAATTCCCGTTTCGATCCACGCTTACATCTACACGTGCCCATTCCCAATGATGTGTATTAGACGCTACCGCCAAAATCCCAAGTACATCAATTTGTTTATGCGTGGCTACATATTTTAAAGCTTTTTCACCAGATCCTTCTCCAATAAATCCACTGTCATCAAACATGACAAATACAGGGTCATATGGCGTTTGCATAATAAGCTCAACAACTTTCTTCCCTGTCAATTTGGTTGGATTGCTTTGTGATGCTGAAATACACCTTCCCCCAAATTCCTTCGTTAAAAGCTCAATTGTTCGCTTTGCATATTCATCTCCATCTGTGACCAAAACAACCCTTCGTCTCATTTGATTTATCCTTTCGGTTTACATATAAGTGCTATAAAAAATGAAAATAATATCGCTGCAGAAATGCCTGCAGACGTTAAACTAAACATACCCATACCAATCCCTATATATCCGTGTTTCTCTGCAGCATGCATTGCCCCGTGTAATAAGGAATGTCCAAAACTTGTAATAGGAACTGTTGCCCCAGCACCAGCAAACTTTATAAGCTTATCGTACAATCCAAATCCATCTAAAACTGCTCCTATCACTACAAAGGTAGCCATTAAATGAGCTGGTGTTAACTTTGCAAAATCTAACAATACTTGTCCAACTAGACAAATAGCGCCTCCTACAAGAAATGCATATATAAAATCCACAATTCACTCTCCCTTCACTCTCTCAAATACGACACCATGTGCAATTGTTGGAATTGTTTCTTTCTGCTGCATCATCATCGGGCTTAATAACGCGCCAGTAGCAACGACAAAAATTCGTTGTAAATTCCCTTTTTGCATCTCGCTTAATAAATGACCATATGTGACAACAGCTGAACAAGCACAACCACTACCACCTGCAAATACTTCTTCTTGACCCGAATCATAAATCATTAATCCGCAATCATTATATATATGCCCAATATCATAACCTTCTTCCAGTAACAGTTGTTTCGCAATTGGTGTCCCAATAGCTGATAAATCACCGGTAACAATCACATCATAATCATTGGCACTTCTCTTCAAATCTTCAAAATGCTGCTGAATTGTATGAGCCGCAGCCGGTGCCATCGCCGATCCCATATCTAAAGGGTTCGCAATTCCTAAATCTTGCACTTTTCCAATCGTAGCCGACGTAATTTTAATGGCACTTTTTTCTTTACTAATTAATATGGATCCCGCACCTGTAACAGTGGAATTTGCTGTTCCTGGTTTTTGTCCCCCATACTCTGTTGGATAACGAAACTGTCTTTCAGCTGTTGCATTATGACTACTTACCGTCGCTAAAACACGATTTGCGAATCCACCGTCTATAAAGGCTGATCCGACCGCTAAAGTCTCCATCGAGGTCGCACAAGCACTAAACATGCCTAAAAAGGGAATTCCCCACTTACGCGCAACGTAATTTGCTGTTACTGTTTGATTTAATAAATCACCCGCTAAAAAGAAATCAATTTGTGATGTTTCTACATTTGCTTTTTGCATGACTTGTTGAATAGAATCTGACATTAATCTTCGTTCAGCAAGCTCCCAGTTTTCCTCTCCGCAATGTAAATCATCATATGAAATATCAAATTCCTTTCCAAGAGGGCCTTCAGCTTCTTTTGGACCGACGGCAGTACCGGTTGCATTCACATAAATATCATTTTGAAATACCCACGTTTGTTTTCCTGTCAACCTCATACTAGCCCCTCCTTTAAGACATAAAAATTTTAAAAGTATATCTTATTAACCCAATAATGTATGCCCCGACAACACCAAAAACGATTACACTTCCCGCTAGCTTAAACATGTTTGTAGCAACCCCAAGCACAATTCCTTCACTCTTATGCTCTAGCGCAGCACTTGCCATAGAATTCGCAAATCCCGTAACAGGTACGGCCGACCCTGCTCCAGCAAATTGACCGATTTTATCATATACACCACAACCTGTTAAAATCGCCGATAATAGTACAAGAGTTGCGACGGTTGGATTCCCTGCCTCTTGTTCACTAAAATGAAAATAATGTATATAAAATTTCATCAATACTTCTCCGATTGTACAAATGAGTCCACCTACAAAAAATGCCTTAACACAATTTATAAAATAATTTGGCTTCGGATGGTATTCCTTCACTTTATTTACGTAATCGTCCTTTAGTTTTCGCCCTGTCATTTATATATTGCCTCCTACTTTACGAAATAAATCCAGTGAAACAACGAGCCTATTACTTTTCCAAGTACAAGAGCAACGAGTAAAACAACAATCTTCCCCTCTACCCCTACTCGCTTCGCTAAAATAGGTAAAACATTTAACACTTCTGTTAATGCGGCAGCGAGCATTCCAATGAATGTGCCACAAAATATTCCTAATATAACAAGCCAATATTGCGACGTTTGAAATGTAATGTTTTTCAAACTACACCAAGCTCCTGTTAATGTACCTGCAATAACTGCCCACTCAAAATATTGAATGTGCTTTCCACTTCTCGTTAATTGAGCTAGACGAGGGATTATACCAAGCACAGCTAAAAATGCAACATATCCGCTACCTACAGCAATTCCTCCTGCTAAAGCAATTAAAATAACGAATCCAGACTCAATCATCGGTAAGTTGTTTCATATTATCCTTGTTTTCATGAACAATTACATATTGGTCAAGTGACTGCTGGTATTGGAACATCTCCACTTCTAACGGACTCGGCTCTTCATTAATACGCTTTTGAAATACATGATTAAAAAATAAAACCATACCTAACCCAAGACCTAATGAATAAGGAATTTGAAATAAAAGTGGTTGCGCCTTAAATTCTCCCGTAATCATGTAATATAACCGTTGGTGCACTTGTTGCATGCTTACATCTTCATGAAAATATATGATGGCAAGAGCTGCTCCAATGAAAAGTAACAACCATACAAGTCCGAAAAAAATCGGATGTACTTTCTTTTTTTCATATATAATTTCAACAAGAGTTTGTCCAGAACCGAGTAAATTAATTTGCATATGAGCAGCTTTTCGCCTAATAATCTCGATTATTTTCATAACATCAATTACAACATGCGTTTTATCACGCGCTGTAATTTTATAAATTACCTCATCCTGTAACGACTGAACTACTGCAGCATCTCCGGCAAGTTGAGCAACATCTCCCAGCTTTACTTCATACGTAGGAGAAACTTTTAATCGATTACGCATTTTAATATAAATTGTTTGTTCCAATTTCCATTCACCTCTTCACTCTTCCTCGTAGTTGTAGTATGGTTATTCAATTTTTTTCTAATACAATTTTTTC
>NZ_JAKUFF010000009.1:0-93098 GCF_022663305.1 Bacillus cereus group sp. BfR-BA-01408
TCTTGGTCACCTTGGTTTTTCCCATCTGGCGTTTTATCATCTTGACCTTCTGGTTTTGGTTCTTCTGTTTTGCCACCGTTAGGTTCTTCTGTTTTACACGTTCCGAACTTATCTAACGTTTCTTTCAATGTTTCCTGGCTCATATTGCTCCAGTCTGAAACAAAGCGGAAAACAACAACATCTCCAGATTTTAATTTATAACTATCCGCTCCAACTTCCGCAGATTTATCATTTACATCATACAGCCAGCCACTTGTAGCCCCGGCCATTAATCCATCAATGCCTTTTACATACGTTCCAAACGACATCGTTTCAGCTTCTACTTTGTCCCCCATGACTTTTTGCAGCAAGCTTAACGCTGTTTCCCCATCTTTAATTTGCTCTTCTTTCGGACATAACATAATGCCCTTTTGTGATTCACCAACAATTGCAAGTTTTGCTGTATTTCCTTCAGCAAACGTAATATGTACTGTATTCGCAAAAGAAACAAATACAAGTGTAACTGCCATTAACGACGTAAGCAGCCATTTTTTTAACATTGCCATCCCAAAATTTCCTCCCTTACTACTATTCACACAAAAAAAGGCCCTTCAAGGGCGTGCAATTGACACTCTTTTTTTGTAAGTGTCGAACAAACTGTGCAACACCTCCTACCCGCATCATTCGCGGCTATATTTGTATAGGAAAAATAATTTTGTTCATGAACGTATCATTGTGATAACATTCACTTTTCTAGGCACAACTTACTTCTATTTAAGTTATCGTAAAACGATAAACCTATACATTCTGTAAATTATAAATTTCTGTATTATTTTACTATTGACATAGAATTTTGTCCATGCTTTATCGGATTTATTTTCTAAGAATAGTAACTTACTAACCTTTAACGATGCAAACTTTTTTCACTAATAATGACGCCATCTTCATCCGCATACACATAATCATTTGGCTTCCATTCTACTCCTCCAAATTGCAATGAAATATTTCGTTCTCCTTTCCCTTCTTTTACACTTCTATTCGGCATTGTCCCTAACGCTAAAATACCTATATTAACATTCTTTAGTTCACTAGAATCACGAACATATCCATTCACAATAATTCCTGCTAGCTTTCTTTCTTCTGCAATAGCTGCCAAATTATCACCGAGTAACGCACAATTCGTAGACGCGCCGCCATCAACAACTAATACCGTTCCTTCTGGTAATGTTTGCAATCCTTCCTTCACTAGTACATTATCATCCTTCACTTTTACCGTTGCAATTTTCCCGTGAAATTGTTCTTTCTTCCCAAAAGACCGAAAAGATTGGCGACATATTTGTAATTCCTTTTCAAATTCATCACATAGATCCGTAGTTTTCCACATCTTTTTCCCTCTTTTCCTTTTACTTTCTATTTAACATATTCTTGGATTATTTTCGTTTCCCTGTCTAATGTTGCAATAATTTGTATGTGCGGGAAAGGACAGAAAAACTATTGCCTTAAGAAGCCACCTTTATTATAATCTATTTCACAGATAAATTTCAGAATATTGAAAATTAACAAAGTGAAAAAGGAGGGATTTTATGCAATTACAAACTGAGGTGAAAAAACAACCTAGTAAACGAAAGTTTAAAATGCCTGACGCGTACGTACTACTATTTTTTATTGCTTTACTTTGTGCAATAGCTACTTATTTCGTTCCTGCTGGAGAATTTAAAAGAGTTACTAACAGGACTGTTACAACGACAATACCAGGAAGTTACCATTCTGTTCCGCAATCACCGGTAGGGTTTGTTTCTTTTTTTACCGCTATTGAAAAAGGAATGACACTTGCTGCTCCTATCATCTTTTTAATTTTATTTACGGGCGGAGCTATTGCTATTCTTGAAAAAACAGGTGCTCTAGACGGTTTAATCTATCATGTAATTAACAAATTTCGTAATCAGCAATTCCTTTTCATTTGTATAGTCGCCGCACTCTTTTCTATTCTCGGAACGACTGGTATTATCGTTAACTCAGTTATCGGCTTTATCCCCATCGGCATCATCGTTGCACGCACATTGAAATGGGACGCTATCGTTGGCGTAGCAATTATTTATTTAGGCACTTATGCTGGTTTTAATGCTACTATATTATCGCCCTCACCTTTAGGTATTTCACAAAAAATCGCAGAACTTCCGATGTTTTCAGGAATTGGTTTACGCACAGCAATTTATCTCTCTTTTTTACTTGCTACCATTCTATATATTAATTGGTACGTAAAACGCTTAAAAAAATCGAATAAAGGAAGCATACTCGGAGATAACTGGTTTCCAAGTAATGCTCTTTCAAGTGGAAAAGAAGCGCAGAAAACAGAAGTTCCTTGGACAATACGTCATAAATTAATTTTACTCGTTTCAGCTTTATCATTAATTACATTTTTAATTGGCGCTTTTCGTCTACATTGGACAGACGCAGAAATGACTGCTACTTTTATTTTCATAGCAATTACAGCCGGAATAATAGGTGGCATGAAAGCAAACGATATCGCTTCTACTTTTCTAGCAGGCTGCCAAAATCTCATATACGGTGCTTTGATCGTCGGAATGGCTCGTTGTATTTCAGTCATTTTAGAACAAGGCAAATTACTTGATACAATTGTTAATCAACTCGCACAGTCTCTCGAAGGACAAAGCCCTGTATTTGGCGTTATCGGTATGTATGTAAGTAGTGCCGCATTACATTTCCTTATTTCATCCGGGACAGGTGAATCTGTTATTTTCATTCCGATATTAGCTCCATTAGCTGATTTCATGCACATTACACGCCAAGTTACAGTACAAGCTGTTATGCTCGGCGAAGGTGTAGTGAACTGCCTCAATCCAACTTCCGGTGTTTTAATGGGCGTTCTCGCAGCGAGCGGCATTTCTTACGGAAAATGGATTCGATTTATGGCCCCTCTTGCATTTATTTGGTTTATCATTGGACTTATTTTTCTTATTGTTGGGGTTAATATTGAGTGGGGACCGTATTAAAAACTATGACACTCTCTCCTTATTATTTCACCGTTATCTTATAGTAATGATAAAAAGGATTGATCATAATAATCAATCCTTTTCACTTTCATCTCTCAAAACTAAATTTCTGCATCTAATAAATTGTGCTCGTAGTCAAAAGAAGCATGGATTCTATGTCCTCCAAATAAATCTCCATCATTATATTCACAATATATATCATTTTCTCTCATTACAATGTCCATAAGCGTAATAGACTTCTCAAATGTTTCTTTCGTTATATCATACTCCCCTGCGTCTACAGCCTCCCAATTTAAATGTTCATCATTCTCATCATATTCAGGCCAAAAATCATTTTTATACTCTATTAATTCTTCCGCTATAGCGACCTTAGCATTTTTATCAAATTCCTCTAAGCATATATAGGGGTAGCACCACATCTCTATCAAGCTAAGCCCGTGTAACGTCAATGATAAGCAAGATTGTTTCTTTTTTCGAAAGTCTATACGTAGATGCTTTAAAGATTTGCATACGAAATAAACCCTAACGGGTTTCACTTTTTTGAATTAAGCGGCTTGATTATCAGACATGGTACAATTGTAAACGACACCTAATATATCAAAGACCGTTTTTTTCTCATATCGATGAGATTTCCGCCCGTTTTGCTGTAGGAGATTGAACAGGCGAAGTAAAACCTTTGATAGCTCTTGGGTGTTTTTTTGTATAGTTTGGAATAGAAGAAGAAGAAAATAGTCTTTAATCATATATATGGCTTTATACTCACTAAGCTCTCGTTTTTTCTTCATGAGGAGCAATTGGCGCATTTGGAACATGATAGAAGAACAGAGTAGAATGGCAATCAATTGACCATATAAATGGCACTCCAATCGTTCTGGTTTTATCTTTTTACAATGATGAATTTGAAAGAATGACTTCCACGTTTTAAATAAAATTTCGATTTGCCAACGCAAAGAATACCAGTCATGTACCTGTCCCATCGGGACAATATCTGTAGGGGTGTTTGTCATATATACATTGATACCACTGAGTCGTTTACTACGAGGAGAATACTTCATTCCTTTCTTTTTTTCTCTTACGGCTTGATCTTGTAATCGTTTTTGTTGCTGTTGTTTTGTTAATCGATGAACAATTACACGAGCTGGTACTTTATCAATCATTCCTACATAAGCATCAGCTATTTCACATGTTTTTCCTGGTTGAAGGGAGTTCATTAACGTCTCCATATCTATCTGTATATACTCTGTACCTTTCTTAATTCTTCCGTCTTGAAAATAATCAGGGTTAGGGTTTTTTTGATACATACGTGTATTCGACTTGATACGAGAGATATAGTAGGCCTCTTTATCTTGTATATATTGAAGGTCTTTTAAATGAAAATAACCTAAATCCCGGATACATAAATCATTCGCTGTCACAGTTGGGGCACAAAGGGAGCCGTAAGTGCGATCATGTTGTTTACCTGGACCTGTATGAATATGTAGGAACTGTCCACTTAACAAATCATACTCAAGTTGAATTTTTATCCCAGCTGTATGGTTGCATCCTCCTGCACCTGGATAAACCGATGAAAATACATCCGGGAGTTGAAATGCAGTTGAATCTAAAATACGAATACGCTTGAAAACAGAAGTGTATGGAGAAGAAATCGGCATAGATGTGGCCAATTTTTTGCTTAGTAGTTCGGCTAGTAGGTGTTGTAAAAGTTGGACGGCCGCCTTATTAAACCGTTGATTCAGTCCCTCAGGACTGATGAGTACTTCTGTTGATGCTTCTAAACAGCTAGATAACTGAGTTAAAGAAGTCATAGCTACATTTTGGCTCACCCATACACATAAAGCTACTAAATCTTTTGCTTGGTACTTACTGGTTCGTTGTACAAAACCAACATCTCTAGCAAGATCCCGTAAGGTATTTGGAGATAAAAAACTTTGAATCTCTTGAGCAAATAGTTGTAATTCATTGGATACAGAAATAGACATAAAAAACGCCATCCTTTCCTATGATTCTACAGAAAGAATAGCGTATTTTTTCTTTTTATGGATACATTTTTTTAGCTCGATGGCGATGTGGTGTTACCTCAAATATAATTATTTTATTTGAAGGTCTCTTTTAAATTTTTTTCAAATCTTTTCATAGGTTGATATACAAGGACGTGTAGTGATAAACCTATCACTGCAGTAATGTTTAAAATAATACTTATAATCATTAAAGACCATTCTATAGTTGGAGAAAAGTATCCGTTCGTACTTAATGTAGCAGAACTTACACCTAGTATTAAAATCACTATTAGTAAAGGTAAGTTTTTAACCAATTTGAATCCCCCCTTTAAATATAATATCTTTATATTATTATATCACACACTAGGTTATGTAATTAATATAAGATAGTTATCTATGGGAATTTAACATATTTTTTCGTTTTGGGGGTGACCTATTTTTTTAGCTTGATAGCGATGTGGTGCTACCCCATATAAAGCTTTTCTGCTCTTTTTATCATTTCATATACGTGTACATGCTCATTTCTAACATCCAATTCCCAATGTACTTTTCCTTCGTTTTGTTCATATGTATGAAAAGTTTCATTAAAGATAAACATTCCAATTCATTCACTTTTTATTGATTTTTCCATAATTTCATTTCCTTTCTATTCCCAAAAAAGAAACGGCTATATTTTAAGTAGTTATAGCCGTTGACTTTCATATTATATAAAACCCGCATTATGGAGAAAGTAAAACTTTAATTGGATTGCAGTGAAGTATCCTATACTTCACCCCTCTGCCGATAAAACAGCAAATTCCTCCCGTTTGGAGAGAGTCAATCCTTATTTTGTTTTTCTAACAATTGAATAATCCTATCTAACTTTTGCTCAACTGGATTTTGCTTTTTGCGATTACTAGTATGCAAAATTATACGTATAATTCCACCCAACAATACACCGATAATCAATGCAGTAATAGCGTAATAAATACTGGTTCCTAAAAACATTATTCAGACCCCTTTTTCCTTATTATACCATTAAGAAGAAGTGATATGTTGTGTACTTTCGGTTGTATATGTTATTCGTAATAAGTTAACATAATGTCTCATTGATGTTAATTTCCATACCTATTATTAACCGACAACAATCCGTCTTTTACAGGCAGTTACTCTCCTTTCCATCTCCCTCATATTCACTTAATGTTGATACAGGGATCTTATGCAAGATAAAATTCGTACTTATCCAATTCATAATTATTTCTTCCAGCATCGGATGAAGTGGCTTTCCCGCCCCTTCTTCATAATTCTTTTTAAACTCTAAAGCCTTGAAATCCCCCTCAAAACTTTTCAAACTATGATCCATATTTTTTATTACATGTACTTCAGAATCCCCTTGCACATAATCACCGATTCTCTTCGCTTTTTCAGGATTCGCCTGAAAGTCTTTATCACCAGCAATAGCTAGTACTGGACATGTTACTTGTTGTAAATCTTTATAAATGTCATGCTGAAAATGCTCTCTAAACCATTTTGCGTTCATCGGTTTAAAACCCACTTTAATCGTATCTTTTTCTGTGTTCATCATTTTCTCTTTTATTTTTTCCATCTGCTTCTCTCCACGTTTCTCCACACCGAGAAGGCGCATTAGTTTTCCCTTTATTCCTTTTTGTTCTTTTAATTCTTTATAAGCAATCTCTCTTTGTCTTTTCGTAGCTTCTTCTAACGATTCCGCAGCTCCTGTAAGAAGTATGAGTCCATTTACTGGTGTTCTTGCGTTTACTACAGTTGCCAACATACATCCTTCACTATGACCAGCTAAAATGATATTTTCTGGATCAACAAATGGCTGTTCTTTTAAATACGTAATCGTAGACTCTATATCATTAACTAAATCCCACATTCCAGTCTTTAGAAATTCTCCGTCACTCTTTCCTACTCCGCGCTTATCAAAACGAAGCGTCACTACTCCAAGCTTCGCCATTACATGTGCTAAATCTTTATATATGTTCGACTCAAGCTTTAGCGGTAATATCGTTCCATCACGATCAATTTCCCCAGATCCAGCAATAATGATAACCGCCGCATACTTCCCGCCAGCTTTCGGTTTAGTGAGTGTACCTTGCAACGTAAATTCACTATTTATCGCTACTTCATATTCATCGAAGGTCATTATATTAGTCCTCCTTCTATTCAGTTATATCTAATTTGAATTTCAAACTCGCTATTATATTTTTGTACTCTCTTTCATCTTTCATCGGAGTGAAAACTGGATTCTCTGCAATACTTTGTAACATGCTTCGCTTTATAATCTCTTCATTTCTAACTGTTTTAGCGCCGAGTGGAAATTCTGCAAACCATGCATCAATCGCATCAAAATAAGAATCTCCATGTAAATGTAGACTATTTACTGTGAAGCTTGCCGTACAAACTGCTACATATTTACGTAACATTTCTAATGCCTTTTCAAAATTCCCTTGCATACAATATACTTGTGCAGCAGCATAGTATACTTTTAAAGTCATATTGGGATGCAATGTTTCTATTTCATATATATCTATTAACATAAAAGCTCTATTTAAAATCACCTCTACCTTTTCAACGTTTGAGGCATTTACTACTACGTAATTTGGTATTGTCGCAACGAGTTGTATTAAATGTTGGTACATACTAATTTGCATTATTTCATTTGCCTTTTCAGCATTTCCAAGCATTTGATACGCTTGTGCGATTAGATCTTCCTCTGGAACGTTAGGACGTATCGTTCCGCCAAGTAATTGCAATACTTCATTCGGTTTATTGAGTATAAGATAGCAAGTTGCTTGAAACGATACCGCCTCTTTCACAAGAGAAACATCATCACTTTCTTCCTGCACTCTGCTAAAGAGATGCATTGCCTCTTCTAACATTTCAATTCTTTTATCCGTATCCTCTGTTAACATATGGTGATTAATAAAAAGTAGTCCCATTTGAAGTAATAACGGAAAACAAGAATAATATTTTTTAATTATTTCTCTGCACTCCATCATTACTTCATCAAACGGTTTTTCACTAAAAGCTTCCGCTAGTCTATGATATAAATCCCTAATATCTTCTGGTTCCATTTGCGGTGTATAACAGATTAGTTCATCTATACTTATATTAAAGTACGATGCTAACAGTGGTAAAAATGTAATATCCGGATAACTCTGCCCTGTCTCCCACTTAGAAACAGATGCCTTCGTAATACCGATATACGCCGCTAACTCTTCCTGTGTAATTCCCTTTTCTTTTCTCTTATCCGCAATTATTTTATGAATGTTTATCTCCTTCACACCATCACCTCATACTTTTATTATATGTTCTTTTTTCACACAAAATATAGATTTAAAGTCGACTTTCGTTAACAAAATCAACTGTTAGGAAACATGTCTCTAAAATCAAAGAGTCTGTCCCAAAAGGTGCTTTTTAGCCAAAATCTAATAAAAAGCGAAAGGCAGAAACGCTGATTTTATAACGTTTCTGCCTTTTCAATTTCATGTGATCTTACTTCGAAAGAGACTTATGAGACAGCCTCTTTTTATTGTGGGGTACCGATACATAGCCACCTAGCTAAGATTTTGAAGTACTTCAAAATCAAAAACCTCATCTCATCACAGTTTTCTATGGGAATCCAGTGAACAGCTTATTTACATAATTATCGTTATTGGAAGTTGGATAACTTTGCCCATCCCCCGAAAAAGGGGAATAATACAGGATCGACAATTTCTATCTTTTTTATTAACTTTAAATTTATTTAAATAAATCTTTTTAAATATTCGCCAAATATTTTATTCATAACTTTGGGGGTGTTTTCTAAATAAACATTAATTTGTTCAATGTTCGATTCAAATTTATCAGAGTTACTTTCATCTGTTGGAAAATCAGAAATTCCTTTTATAATAATGCACTCAACATCATTCTTCTTACAGATATAAGCAATTGCGCCCGCTTCTGTATCGGCTATTATTATTTCGTTTTCTTTAAGTTCTAAATAGTCCTTCCACATAACTACTGCTTTATCAGCGGTGCCAATTGTTCCGGTATAAAAATCATTTCCATATTTTGATAGATCAATATCGACTATGAAGGATTGTTTAATAAAAGGCTCAATTTCTTTTACTGTGCAATCATATTGAACGGCTTTATCGGGTACAAAAATATCCAAATTATTGAACTTATTATCTATTCCTGCACATGTCCCAGCAACGATTACTTTAGTTAAATTAAATTTGGAAATCATATACTGATTACCACCAACACCATTTACTTTTCTTACACCGGTACTATAAAAAACAAGTTCAGTATTATTAATTGTTCTCATGAAATACTCGCCATAAGGATAACCAAAACATTCGTTATCTTTTATGCTAAAGTATTCCAATGTCGCTTCATATTCCCACTTGGTTGCTATACTTATTCCTATCATCGACTTATCACCCTACAATATTCTAAATTAAGCTCAATACTTTCCATAGCTTATTCCCCCTTTTTCGGGGGGAATGGGCAAAGAAACCCATATAGCATTATTCTTTTTTTGATTTATAAAGTCCTTTTCTTATTGAACTATCTTGCCAGTTAGTCGAACAAGAACTATCTCATTTTTCGGGTGAATATCTTATACATATGTAGTTAACATAACGTCTCATTATCAGTAGCAAGGAAAAAGGAGAACCCTGCTCTCACAAGGGAACCTTCTTTTTTATTTCTATGAATCTATACATGTTTTATACATTCCTATCCTAACGCTGTTTTAGTGTTCTTGCTTATTACTGGATTAGCAAAAAAATCGTATATAATCTTGCATGCTCTTAGCATAGTTTTTTCAAACATACTGGCATTCCCGAATATTCGCTTTCTGATGGCATTTCTTAAACTTTCATTAAAACACTCTCCCCTCCTTTGTCTATCTTTGTGAGTAACTCTTCTTGTTTATTTAAAGTCCTCCCCCCAAAGCCAAACAAATGATTCAGTTTATCCAGTATGTAAATAAAAAGGATAATCCCCCCCTAATGGACTAACTATCCTATAACTTCTTATCTAAACTTAATAAAACTAGAACTTCTTTTCCTATGTATCATTATTTCGTTATTTCACCAAACTGAGCTCTCGTAACTTTCACCAAGTCATCCACTTTCAGCTCAATTTGTACACCAATTTTCCCGCCGCTTACAATGATCGTTTCAAGTGATTGAGCACTCGCATCAATACATGTAGAAAATAACTTCTTCATTCCGACTGGTGAACAACCGCCGCGAATGTATCCTGACACTTTCGTAATATCTTTTACAGGAATCATTTCAATTTTCTTTTCACTTACTGCTTTTGCAGCAGCTTTTAAATTTAGTTCCTCATCTACCGGAATAATAAACACATGATAATTTTTACTATTTCCTTGAGCGATTAACGTTTTATATACTTCTTTCACTTCTCGTCCAATTTTCCCGGCTACTGATACGCCGTCAATTTTCCCATCATCTGGATCATATGACATCATCGAATATTCAATTTTTTCTTTATCTAATATTCGCATCGCATTTGTTTTATCTTTTTTCATAACGTTCTCCTTAAAAGGTTATTTCATATTATTAAGTTTTATTATACACCCTTTTCCATTTCTCCTACATAACTTCACGTATATTTCAAAACTAAAAATATTGATAATTCAAAAATCATCTGCTATACTTTGAAAAAACCTTATGTTAAGGAGAGATTTATAATGCGAAATGTTAATACTTCTTTCCAACTTCATCATCATACGTAACGCCGTGTATCCGAAGAAAAATTTTTCTTCGTGGGTACAGGGCTTTTCCTGTTGACCCACGAAGCGTTCATAAAGCTATGTGGGTATTCTTATACCTGCATAGCTTTTTTTAATTTAAGAAGGAGTGATTACTATGGAAATGAAAAACGTAAAAGGAACGAAAGACTATTTACCAGAGGAACAAGTGTTACGAAATAAAATTAAAAGAGCCTGTGAAGATACGTTTGAACGATACGGATGTAAACCGTTAGAAACACCAACGTTAAATATGTATGAGCTTATGTCTTACAAGTACGGCGGTGGTGATGAAATTTTAAAAGAAATATATACGCTTCAGGATCAAGGAAAACGTAACCTTGCCTTACGCTATGATTTAACAATTCCATTCGCAAAAGTCGTTGCAATGAATCCGAACATCCGCCTCCCTTTTAAACGGTATGAAATTGGAAAAGTATTTCGAGATGGGCCAATTAAACAAGGAAGATTTCGTGAGTTTATACAATGTGATGTTGATATAGTCGGTGTAGAGTCTGTCATGGCAGAAGCGGAACTTATGAGCATGGCATTTGAACTGTTCCGAACGTTAAACTTAGAAGTAACGATCCAATATAATAACCGAAAATTGTTAAACGGTATTCTCGAATCTATTAACATCCCTACTGAACGAACGAGTGACGTCATTTTATCATTAGACAAAATCGAAAAGATTGGGATAGATGGTGTACGAAAAGATGTATTAGAGCGCGGAATTTCTGAAGAAATGGCTGATACGATATGTAATACTGTTTTATCTTGTCTAAAGCTTACAATTGCTGACTTTAAAGAAGCTTTCAATAATCCCCTCGTTGCCGATGGAGTAAACGAATTACAACAATTACAACAATATTTAATCGCTCTTGGAATAAATGAAAATGCTATATTTAATCCGTTTTTAGCGCGAGGACTGACAATGTATACAGGTACCGTGTATGAAATCTTTTTAAAAGATGGCTCAATTACATCCAGCATCGGTAGCGGAGGACGATACGATAATATTATTGGGGCATTCCGTGGTGATAATATGAATTATCCAACAGTCGGTATTTCATTCGGTTTAGACGTTATTTATACAGCACTATCACAGAAAGAAACGATATCATCTACAGCGGATGTATTTATCATCCCGCTCGGAACAGAATTACAATGCTTACAAATCGCCCAGCAATTACGTTCTACCACTTCCTTAAAAGTCGAACTTGAACTAGCAGGACGTAAATTAAAACGTGCCCTTAATTATGCCAATAAAGAGAATATCCCTTATGTGCTTATTATTGGGGAAGACGAACTTAGTACAGAAACTGTTGTGCTCCGGAATATGAAGGAAGGTAGTGAGGTGAAGGTTCCACTTTCTTCTTTAAAAGACAATACACTAAATAAGTATTTTAATACGTCTACTACGTTATGATTGTGAATTGTTTTCAAAATGTAAATGTTATAATAAAAAACTCCATTAAAAATAATGGAGTTTTTTCGCACAATTTAATTTTGTTTAAATATAAATGTCTGTTTATACTTTCTTTCCGCCTCACAGTCTTTTTGTCCATTTTCCAACGCTTTAGAAGGCTTTTCTTGCCAAGTTATAATAACTTCAAGTTCATCAGACTGAACCGATATAGGAAAATTCGCATGATTAAAAGCAACTTCTTTACTTAACACATGATCTTTTTTAGAAGTGAAAAGTTCATACTTCGTCTGGGAATCTGGTTCATTTCGAAATACTTCAACGGTTACATGATAAGCGTCCTTCCCGATATCTTGAACCTCGAAACCATACGTATCAAAAACATCCTTTTTAGCTGTCACTAAACCAGTTTTTTTATCAGGTTGCTTAATTTCTATTTTCCATCGATCTGACGTTTGAGAAATCGGTAAATGCTTTGGAGAAAAAGCATGAACAGTGAAAGAACTTCCAATTACGAAACAAAATATGCATAAGAACGAAAAAAGCATTTTTTGCATTATGATAACCTCCATTGTTTTAAGTTTTGAATTACTGTTCCCTAAAAGCAATGGATATATTATCCCTTAAACGAAAAGCACCTTCATCCCTTTATAGAATCTCGTATACAAGTTTTTAAACAACTGAGATTAACTTAATAATCTAGTCAAATATTTTCCACCTACTGTCTGATCAATGTGGATAACGTCCCTTCCCCTTATTGAGTTGGTTTTTCTATTTTATAGATAACCAATAATTAGTTAACATAAAAAAATTATATTCTACTAAAATCTACAAATATATAATATCCAATCACCTATTATTTTTGGTAATATATAGATATTGATTATTTTAGGAGGATTCACTTTGAAAACCTACATCCAAGCACTAAAGTGGACTACAGGGATCTATCATCTTTTATTACTTCCTTGTTATTATTTATTTCTAAGTCACGTTAACCTATATGGGATACCTTTACTTCTATTGATTGTGTTACATATCACTACTATTTTATTAGCTAAAAAAGTAGACATGAATACGTACCCTCATTATATCGGCATTATCGTTACTCTAGTTGCCTTCTTTCCTTATATAGTAATCGTTCTACATATTATAACAGCCATTTTCCTTTTATTAGATGCGGCTTCTATGAATGCAAAAGAAGTGTATGATTCATAACAGGATAAAATGAAACTTTAATCAGTAGAGTTTTGAAGTCAGTTAGCAAATTGCAAAATTTACATAATAACGTTATTGCTAACACCCAAAAAGGATTTACTTTTTAAGTAAATCCTTTTTCAAATTCCCCTCCTTACTCCAGACCAATAAAAGAATATTCTGTTTAATTTTTATAAATTTCTAAATATTTATAAAGTATTCAAATTAACATACATTTTAGTTATGTAAAAAACTAAGTGTAAAGGAGATGAATTCATGCTAAAAAAATTGATAGTAGGTGCAGTAGTAGCCATTTCATCATTAACTGTAGGGTTAGGATCAGTATCAGCTAGTACCGAAAAGGATTATTCGATTACCTCTTTTGAATATGTAACTGTAGATGAAAAAACTGTCGATGCGTTTAACAAATTTGGTGCTCCGTCAAAGGAAGACGTAAAAATAACGTTAGTTCTACCGAAACAAAATCAAAATGGAGACTGGTTATCTTATGGATTTTCGAGCAAAGAAAGTTTAGAGTCTTTTATTAAAAAAGATAAACAAAGATTGAATCATACAATCACTCCCCTTGGGGTTGGCGGGAGCGGACCTAATAGTACAGACTTCTATGAACATGCAAATAAAGGTGGCGAGTATTTTTCTCTTAGTAGTGGTTTTAAAAATTTGCCTCCTAGTTGGCAAAATAGAATTTCTTCTGTAAGTACAGCGTCCCCTACTGCTAGCTATTCAACAACTCTATGGGAACATACTTCAACTGAAGGATATGGAAAAGGTGTTGTTTTTAAACACGCTGATTGGTATGGAAAAACTGTAAACTTGAATGACTTCGCAATTTCAGCAGTTGATGTTAAAAAGTAAAAAACATGAAAATAAAAGGTGGCTTCACATATGGAAAACACCTTTTATTTCTACAACTCTTAACTATTATTTTTCGTATTCCTACTCTCCAAAACTCTCTCCATATTATGAGTTGCCCATTCCATCATTAATAGAATCATTGGACGAAGCGATTCACCAAGCTCGGTTAACGAATATTCTACTTTCGGGGGGACTTCACGGTACACTTCACGATGTATAATACCATCTGCTTCAAGTTCTCTTAGCTGCAGTGTTAACATTCTTTGCGTGATATTAGGTTTTAATCTTTTTAATTCATTAAACCTCTTTGTACCATCTAATAAATGATACAAAATAACCCCTTTCCATTTCCCACCAATAACCTCAACCATAGCTTCAACTGGACAAGAATATTTATTTAGAAATGGGTAATTCACATTATTTTCGTTTGAACAATCCATAATAAATCCCTTCCCTTAACATTAGTATCTTTTTTGATACTATACCACATAAATGTGCGTACTTGTGTCTATGTTACTTTAAAAATATAATTTACTTACAAAATAAATGAATGGAAAGAGGAACTTTTATGACAAATACAAACCAATTTACAAAAGAAAAAATTATGGAGGCTTTTCATTTCAGACATGCATGTAAAGAGTTCGATCCTATGCAAAAAATTTCAGAAGAGGATTTTAATTTCATTTTAGAAACAGGCAGATTATCTCCTTCTTCTTTCGGATATGAACCTTGGAAATTTGTTATCGTACAAAATAAAGAAGTAAGAGAAAAACTACAACCATATTCATGGGGTGCTGGTGGGCAACTTGCAACAGCTAGCCACTTTGTCATTGTTCTTTCAAGAAATATTAAAGATATGCATTATGATGCGGAGTATATTAAACATATGATGAACGATATTATTGAATTACCTGAAGACACACAAAAAATTAGATATGAATTCTTCAAAAAGTTCCAGGAATCAGATTTTAACTTATTACAATCCGACCGTGCTGTATTTGATTGGGCATCTAAGCAAACTTATATTGCTTTAGGTAATATGATGACGAGCGCAGCTCAAATCGGTATTGATTCTTGTCCAATAGAAGGATTTGATAAAGAGAAAGTAGATTCTTTACTTCGTCAAGAAGGCATTATAAAAGATGATAACTTTGAAGTATCTGTTATGGTTGCCTTTGGTTACCGTAAAGAAGAGCCAAAACGTGATAAAACAAGACAGACGATGGATGCAATTGTTGAATGGATTTAATAAGATAACACGCGCTCCTTATAGCTGCATACCCATACGAAAGAAGTAGAAGTTCATTTTTCTTATGTATGAAATTAGTTTTTCATGGAAAACTATATTAGTATGTATGCAGTTTAAACGCTCTATTTATTAGAGTTGGACAGGAGGAGAATGAATATGTCTGATATTGAAGTTGGCGAAGTGTTTACTCTTAGTGATGAAAATAACGAAGAGCAAGAAGTAGAAGTACTTGGAGCGATGGATGTCGAAGGCGCAGAATATATTGCCGTTGCCTTTGTGGAGGATATCCAAACAGAAACTGAGGAAGACATTGATATTTTCTTTTTAAAAGTAGAAGAAGATAGCGAATTCTCATACATTGAGAATGATGAAGAGTTTGAAAAAGTATCTGCTGCGTTTGAAAAGATTTTGGATGAGCAAGAGCAAGAAGAATAAGAATGAAACAGACGAGGGCGGATGCATATCCGCCCTCTTTTAATTTATCACGCATCCAAAGACTTATGCAGCAATTCCAGTACATCTTTCATCACAAAAGGACCGTCTTTTTTCACATGCTCAGCGAATTCAGAAACGAGACGTAATGTTTTTACACTTTCAATCGGATGCTCGCCTGACGCACTTTCAGCAGAAAGCATAACAGCATTCGTTCCGTCCAGTACAGCTTGAAACACATCAGTCACTTCAGCTCTTGTTGGAATAGAATGCTCTACCATGGATTGCAGCATTTGTGTCGCTGTAATAACATATGTATTCGTTCGATTACATTCCTGAATCATCATTTTCTGCAAAAGCGGGATAAACTGGAACGGCAACTCTACTCCTAAATCGCCCCTTGCAATCATAATCCCATCTGCTTCTTTACATATATCTTGAAAATTTTCAATCGCTTCCATCGTTTCTATTTTGGCAATTAAATTAGGTGATGTTTCTTTATACTGTTGTATGAAATCTCGTATTTCTTTTATATGGCTAGGTTTTCTTACGAAAGAACATGCGATAAAATCAACACCCTCTTCTAAAAGAAACTGAATGTCTTTTTTATCTTTCTCTGTAATAGCCGGTAAACGAACGATTGCGCCTGGTAAGTTCACCCCTTTATGAGATGAGATATTACCACCTACTTTGACCTTTGTTTCTATTTTATCCGTACTGACCTTCTCAACGATTAACTCAACTTCACCATCATTCATTAAAATTCTACTTCCGACTTTCACATCATTCGCGATCCCTTCATAATCAACACTTGCTTCCGTACTACTTCCTGTAACTGGTTGCGTATGTAAAATAAAAGAATCTCCCGCCTGAAGCGTAATTTGTTCTCCTTTTATTTCACCTAACCTTATTTTAGGACCTTGTACATCGCCTAAAATTTTAATAGAATCGTCTAACGATTTGACTAAACGAATAATATCTTTATGACTTTCATGCGTGCCATGTGATAAATTTAGCCGAACAATTTTCATACCTTTGCTTATTAACTGCGATAACGTTTCTTTCTTATTGCTTGCTGGCCCAATTGTACAAATTCGATCGATTGTCACTCTTATCACCATCCTTTTTCGTTAGGATTCCCATAAACTTTCATTACACTCTCAACATAAAAAAAGCCTACTCCCACAAGTAGGCTTTTGAAACTACGAAAGTTTCGTTAATAACTGATTTAAATCTTTTTTCGTTTTCGTCGTCAATGACTTCATTTTAGTAATATCTATCTTTTCTTTCTCCGCTCCTACAATTAACGGATACATACTTTGTCCAATTGTTTTAGATTCAGCTGGGTGTGATGTTTCTAACTCTTTCTCAATTACATCCCACTTTGCATTAATTTGTTTTCCAAGTTTATTTACTGTTTCTAATTTCGGATTAGCAGCTAATTGCTTGTCTAAACTATCAATTAATGCAGCAACTTCTTTTACATTTGTTTTCACCGCTACGTTTTTCTTCGGATCTTTCGTTGTTTTTCCGTCTGAGTTTGTACTTGTACTTTGATCTGTTGTTTTCCCGCTAGTCGTTTGATCATTCGTCTTTCCTGTCGTCTCTTTTTCTTTTGTTTTTACATTCTCATTTTGAGTTGATGTTTTACCGTTACTTTCTGTTCCTGATGATTCTTTCGTATTTTTTGCATCTTTATCTGTTTTTTCATTTGAAGAAGTATTTGTTTCTTTTTCAGTATCTTTCGTTGTTTTTGACGCTTCGTCTGCACTTGTCGTTTTTGCCTCTCCTTCATTTTGCGCTGTTACTTGCTCTTTCTTTTCTGTTTCTTTATCTGCTGACGGACTACAAGCTGCCATAGTAAGCATTGTACCAATTGTTATCGATGCGATAGCGACCTTTTTCATTTTCATATAAATCCCCCTATGTTTACGTAATTTATCCTCCCCTTTACGATTCGATTTCCCCTTAAAAAATCCCTTTTCATACGAATTATCATTTTTCCGACAGTAATCTTCATAATAATACGTACAAAAACTGATAAAACAATTTAAATATTCGAGTTTCTTCTACTTCATTTTTCTTCTCTTTACTAAAAGAAAAAGAGTATATTGTCATATAAAGAATTACGATCCTTATATGACGATATACTCTTCTATCAAATTTTTCTCTTTCTTGACATTTTATTTATACAAAAAAATAAAATTTTCTTTCGTTTTTTTGTTTCTCAACAATTATTAACATAATATATTTATGAGTAACCACCATTCGAATGAATAATTTGCCCTGTAATCCATTTTGCTTCTTCACTAACTAAAAAAGAAATTAAGCGTGCTGCATCCACCGGTTCTCCTACTTTACCTTGTGGAAACTTCCATACTAAATGATGATTCAGCTCCTCTGTAATCCATCCTGTATTCGTTGGTCCTGGATCAACAGCATTCACTGTAATCCCCTTCTCCATCGCAACTGGTGCTACTGATTTTGTAAATGCTTCAATTGCTCCTTTCGTCGCTACGTATGCTAGTTCCTCAGGCATTGGCCCGAGTGACTGCCCTGAAGTAAGATTAATAATACGGCCACTCGCCTTGCTTGCATAATGTTTTATAAATAATGAACTTAATAACATAGTAGCGCGAACATTTACTGTATAATGTTTATCTAACTGCTCTACATTTAATTCTTCGATTCTCGTATGAGTAGCATACGCTGCATTATTAATTAAAATAGATGGATCGCCTAAACGTTCTGATACCATATAAAACAAACGATTTGGCGAATATGACTGCGATAAATTGATTTCTGCCATTTCACATCGAACACCTAAACTTTCAATCTCCTCTTTCAACAAAAAGGGCTCTTTTTCATGCATTCCCCACGGCATCGCTTTATCATACTGAGACCAGTACGTGAAAAAAATGTCTATTCCTTTTTGAGCAAGCACCTTGCATACAGCTGCACCAATTCCATTCAGACGAGTTGCCCCTGTTACAATTGCTATTTTCTTCACCTTTTCTCCTCCACCTATGGATAAATCCTCTGCACGAATACAGAGGATCTATCTTTTTATTCAATATTTGACAATATACGTTCTGCACCTAATTTTAAAATTTTAATAAAGATATAATTTACAATCGTAAACATTACAAATAAAACGATAAACATAACCCACAGTCCGACATGAAGGAAGAAGTATAATAGACTTACTCCCGCTACAATAACTAAAGCTATTAAAATATTAGCTAAAAAATTCCACAAAGTTGTATAGCGGCTCTTAAATAATTTCTGCTCTGTATCCCAATGTATATCTGCAGTTTGTGCATCCCAGCGTGTGCCGATTAAATTAATTAGTAATAAACCGTTCGCACTTAATAAGAACCAAAGAACCATAAATACTGGAGAAATTCCCGCTACAACTGCCATCGTAATACCGAACACTGCTAAAATAATTACATTAATTAACCAAGCCGTGATTGCCTTTGCAAAAAAGATATCCGAAGCTTTTACAGGTAAATATCGATTTACAAACCAAGAGCTTCCATCACGTGAGAATGAAGTTGTTGCGATGACGTTACTTCCCATTAAAAATAGCGATGCACAAAGACCAACGCCAATTGCAAGTCCTGCTGATTTTGGATTATCAATATATCCCGTGATCCATTTTAAATTCCCATCTTGCACGAATAAAATGAAGAACAACATAATCGGCATAACGAAAGTTTGTACGATACAATTTAAGAAAAATTGTGGTGTACGGAATAACGTTTTAAATTCTTTTTTCACATATGCTTTCAAATGTGAACTTTGTACCGTAGATTTCTGTAAGCCTTCTGCTGAAATGACCTCTTTTTTTGCTGTACTCGTTGAAAGTCCAATAACCCCTTTTAAATATGTACGCTCTGCAATGTAATAAAACAACACAAAAAATACAAATGAAATAAGTGCAAAGATTATTACATATAAAGGACCCTTCCAATTTGCATTTTCTACTAATGCTACTGCTCCAAAATATGTAGTTGGAAAATAGTTTGTCATTTGTACTAAAAGAGAAGACTGGTTATTTGCAAGGTAATCCGCAATTGCATCTTCAGAAAACGAACTTTTATTTTTCCACTGTAAAAACACATTAATTCCTACAATAAATAGTATACTTACGATTCCAATAAATATATTTCCTCGGTCTTTATTTTTCCCTATATTTGTATACCTCATAATAACTGTCATGAGTAATGAAGCTAATACTAACGGCACAATCGGGAAGAGTATGTAAATAAAAATCATGTATATGTAATATGTAATAAATGCGCCACTTTTTAAACCGTACGTAATGAAGATTGGTAGTAAAATGAATGAACTCATTACGTATTGTGTAATTAATACTGTTAAAAATTTTGCCGAAATAATTTGCGCTGGTTTTAATGGTAATGGTAATAACATTTCAATGTCATTGCTGTAGTAAAATACAGTTAAAATGTTCGTAATACTCATTAAAAATACCCATATACTCGCAATCGCAAGTCCCATTGCGATAATCATTCCTGGATCTTGCCCTAAATGTATCATTCCCTCATACATTGCATGCGTGATAGAACCAAACAGTAAAAAGCCGACAAATAAAATAGCTATAAATGAAAATACGTACGCCGCTCGTTTCTTCTTATCTGTTAAAAAATCTGCATAATTTAATTTCAATAATACTTTCGTTAACGTCCAAATTTTACTCATTGCCCGTCATCTCCAAGAACATTTTTTCAAGTGATTCGTTGGATTTAAAATGATCTCTCATTTCATCTAAATTCCCTTTGAACTGCAAATTCCCCTTATTAATAATCGCGACGCGGTCACATAATTTTTCTGCCACTTCTAATACGTGTGTAGAGAAGAATACAATCTTTCCTTTATCCGCATGTTCTCTCATCATTTCTTTTAAAATATATGCAGATTTCGGATCAAGCCCAGTTAACGGTTCATCTAAAATCCATACATCTGGCTCATGCACGAGCACACCAATAATAACGATTTTTTGTCTCATACCGTGCGAGTAACTTTGAATTTGATCCGATAAAGCATTGTAAAGATCAAATTTCTTCGCTAAAGTCTCGATTCGTTCTTGGCGTACTTCTTTCGGCACTTCATACATATCTGCCATAAAGTTCAAATATTCAATTCCCTTTAATCGTAAAAACATATCTGGACTATCTGGAACATAGCCAAACGTCCTTTTCGCCTCCATCGGATTTTTCATAATATCTATACCATTAATCGTAATCGTCCCTTTGTCCACCCCGTGAATACCAGTAATCATCTTAATTGTCGTTGATTTACCCGCACCATTCGGTCCTAAAAATCCAAAGATTTCTCCGCTAGGCACAGATAAACTTAAATCTTTTACCGCATAGGTAGACCCATTATAACTTTTTGACACATTCGTAATCTCAATCATTCCATCCAATCCTTTCCTTAATTACCAAATAACTATATTAACATTATAGCATACTTCTATTTTTAGATTTTTATATTTTTTCAGTTTTTTAACCTTTAAAATAAATATACAAACCTAATCCAACGATTAAAACGACAGCTAGTATAATATAAATCATCGTAAGCCTTCTAATATTCCCCTTTGTCGCTTTACTATAATTTGCATCACCATTTCGCCCAATTAACACCGTTGCCACTACAGTAATGACTACAAGTAATACAACGATCATGATCCAAGTTAACATGCCTTCCTCCCCCTCCTTACAACCATTTTACAATATTATCCTCTTTGTTTCGCAGTATATTTCCTCTTTTTACTATTATTATGAAAAGAATTGGAAAACTATTATTACTATACATTTTCGTATGTGATATATTTATAACATAATATGAATTATTTCTAACATTGAAAGGAGAATCTATCGTGAAAACAACTTGGATTAAATATTTAGGGTTTCTCGGTTTCTTCGGTTTCCTCGGCTTTTTTTATGAAAAAGGATTGTTTACTATGTTTTGTTTCTTCTCCTTTTTCACAACGTATAGAACGGTTCAACACGATGAACTGTTTGAACAAATCGTCAATAAATCGTGCCGTAATGCTTTTATCGTTACATTACTAACTACTGCTATCATTTTGTTTATTGAAATGTTATTTCCAAACCCATTACTACAAGAGATTGATATCGCCCTTATTTTCAGCACACTCATTCTTACGTTCGGGTTCTCTATGTTCTTTTACGATAAACCTGTTGACGAAATGGAAGATGCACCATGGCGTTCGTAACGAAAATAAAAGAATATCGCGCTAAATTGAACATGACACAAGAAAATTTAGCAAAGAGCGTTGGTGTACGTCGTGAAACAATTAGCCACCTTGAAAAAGGAAAATACAACCCTTCCTTGCAGCTTGCTCACGATATAGCGAAGGCACTTCAAAGTACGATTGATGAAGTTTTTATTTTTGAGGATGAATAAGAAATACCGGCATTCTTTTCACAAAGAATGCCGGTATTTTTCATTTATACAACTATCACCCATACAAAACCGCATGAAATACGCCCAACAGTAAATATTGGTCTTCTATATAATCTTCATCGTATACATTCATCTCGATGTGATACATATCTTCCTCAAGACGAATATTCCAATCTGCAATTACATAGCCCTTTTTTAATAACTTTCCCATCCCAAAAGTAGTTTTATGAACAACATATTCTTCTCTCTTATACGTAAAGGTAAATAAGAAATTTGCATCCAATAACTTTCCGTCACATACAAGTATTTCATGCTCTGCATCATGATTATCATTGTACGTTACTAAAATCCTTCTTTGGCGCTGCCTACTTACATCCTTTGCAATAACGCGAACATTGTCCTTACTATCCTTTATTTCATAAATGATATTACTACCGACTTTCGGAATAAAGTCTAGCACTTTCATCAACGTATTTTTATAATAGCCCCGTACTGCGCCTACTCTTTCGCTTTCATTATAAACCTCTATTGACGTCGTATCTGCTTTACTATCACACAGTCGTTTGTAAGAAAGCTGCATCATTTGCTCTCCTCTTAAGTACTGATCAAACGTCACAGGATATTCTATTGCGCGCAGTTCTTTATTTAACTCATATAAATAGCGTTGAACACTCTCCACTAATGTTGTAGTAGAGATACTCTCCTGAAGCTCAAATTGTTGCCAACTGGAAGAAACTCTCCACTGATTGTCCTCTTCATAAGAGAAACTAAGAATGATCTCTTCACGGTCAGGCGTTTCATAATTCATATGTACATTCTGCCCATGTTGCACTTGCTCCATCCACTGTCCTAAATAAATGCCGAGCTCTGCGACCTTCACACATGACTTTTGAAAAAATACGCTGTTACTCGCGTGAATCGTTACATCCCCTTCGATAAAGCCCTTTGAATAAGCATCATACCGCGGCTCATCTTTCTGTGGGATATTCTTGTCTAACTCAAATAAAAACTTTAACATTCTTTATTCACCTCTAGTTGTTACACAGCTCTTTCCTAAATTGACCGCAGCAATTCAAAATATATCAACGATTTTTTCGATATATCGACGATTCGACAAAGAATATCGACTTATCAACAAATATCGACACGATTAAAATGAAGCTACCTTTTCTTCCGCCACTTCTACAAGTTCTAAAATTTGCAGCAGGCTCTCCACTTCATAAGTTGGCTTAACACTTGCCTTATTCTCTTTCAAACTCGGATTATACCAACACGTATCAATGCCGTAATCTTCTCCGCCTCTCATATCAGAAGTGAGCGAATCTCCAACCATTAGTACACTTGATTTATCCGTAATCCCAAACTTTTCAAATGCATAATCAAAAATCTCACGTGCTGGTTTTTGATGACCAACCTCTTCTGAAATAATAATATGATCAAAGAAATTACATAAAGGCGAATTTCCGATTCTAGATTGTTGCACTTTCGTATATCCATTCGTAATAATACCTAACTTGCAATCTTGTAGATTCTCACATAATTGCACTGCACCTTCTATAAGATGTACTTCTTTCCCTAAGTTTTCAAGGTATGCATCGCTAAATTGCTGCGCATCTACTTCTATATTATGAAGGGCAAATAATTGTCTAAATCGATCTACCGCTAATTCACTTAACGTAATCATTTTATTTTCTAAATCTCTCCATAATCCATTACTAATCTCTTTATAACTTGCAAGATAATCAGTATACCCTGTAGGCATACCGAACTGTACAAACGCATTATGTAATGCGTGTTTTTCCGTTTCAGGAAAATCTAATAATGTATCGTCTACGTCGAATAATATAACTTTGTATTTCATGATGTTCTCCTCAATTCCTATATTCTCATAGCCTAATTATAACAACAATAGTAAAAGGAGGCTAATCCAATAAGCCTCCTCACTTCTTATTTATCCTCTAACAATAACTCTTTCATTTCCTCTAACGACTCTTTCGTAAAGCCAAGTACTTTTTCAGCATACGCTTCAACTGAACCGTATTGCTTTTTTAATTCATCAATCGCAGCTTGTAAATACTCAGCGCGTGCTTCGAACATCGCACCTAATATCGCTCTACTCTCATCGTTTTGTAGTTTTGCACCTAAAAAGGCCATCATTTTCTCGTTTAACTTTTCACGGAAACCGTTACTTAGTAAATAATCTTCCATTACTGTTTTCTCTGGTACACCTAGTAAAAGTAATAATAATGCTGATCCAAATCCAGTACGGTCTTTTCCAGCTGTACAATGGTTTACTAACGGTAAGTTTTCCGGGTTTTGCGCTAAGTTTAAGAAGCTCACAAATGCTTCATTACCACTTACGAAATCTTGATTCATTTTCACAAGGTATTCACCTGGTTTCCCTAACATAGAAAGGTCACCAACTTGGAAAAACTCATTTATATTTAAGTCTTTTGCTAAGTCTTGCATAACTGGTAAGCACACTTGACGAGCTCCTGTAATCTCAGGGTTTGGCTTATGCTTCACTTCAAAGTCTGTACGGTAATCGCAAATTAACTTTAAGCCAGACTTTTGTAAATAGTCGATATCCCACTCTGTTAATCCTGCTAATTCTTCAGAGCGGTACAATTTGCCCCATTTTACTTTACGGCCTTCAAGCGTTTCATATCCTCCCATATCACGGAAGTTAAACGCGCCTTGTAATGGCAATCTACGCTCAGCTACTGTTACTGCTTGTCCATTACTACCTACTAGTCTAAAATATGGACGCTCATTTTCGCTCGGGTTTTCAATTGTATATGATGATTCTCCATTTACCGTTGCAAGTAATTCTCCATTTTCTTCAATATGATCTGGCGAAGTACTCCAATAAATGCAAACTTCCTCTATATTATTTTCCCACTTTATTTGTAACGTATTATCTTCATTTCTTTCTACAGTTGCTTGTAACCAATGTCTTTGCTGCCCCATTCTTTCACCAACGCTTTCTCTTATAATCGAATCTTATCCTATTGTATTATACGAATATCTACTTTGTCGTTCTCATTTTTCTTTTTATCTTACAAACAGGCAAAAAGTTCTTTTACTTGTTCAAAATTTGTACATGGATTACCGCGAAATACGTATGCGATTTGTTCATTACCTAAATCTTCGTATACAACTGTTCCGCGATTAGGGTGTGAATAAAACTCTAACCCGTTTATAATTTGTTTTGGGCCATAGTTCATTGTCCATGAAGAAATAGGATAATACGCTTTGTTTTTATGTCTACAAACCCAAAGTGCGTATAGTTTATTATCTTCGTCCCAATATACATACTGCGTTTCGTCATTTCCGAAACCGACCGATTCAAGTTTCCAATTTAGTTTTTCATGAATTAACAAATTTACATAGGATACGTCATCTGGAGCATTCCACTCTCTACATCTTCCTATCTCACCCATTTCACTTCTCTTCGCTTGAAAGCTTAATAAGTGAAATGGTGTATGTAATATCGTTTTCCCAAGCTCCATATTTACTGGTTGTAATTCAAATAGAAATCGTTCCATTTCGTCTTGGTTTACATATCCATGATCAACAGAAATTTCAACTTGTGTTTTCCATATAGATGTAACGTAACTTTCTTTTCCTTTATAATTTACACCTTTCCAATACACAAGCCCTTTATATTGAAAACAATCTCCTTTTGCTTGAGAAATACAGCTATCCGGAAATACTGGTTCCATTATATCGAGAAAAAATTCCTTTACTCGAAACATCCCAGTTGGAGTAACAACCTGAAACCAAAAAGTTCCCCACTTTTCACCTTCATAACGTTCTGAAACTTTTTCAATATTCCAGCCTTCTAACAATACATTTGGATACAATAACACGAATGAATACATGGATTTCTTTAACATATATAGTCCCCTCCCGCTATACGAGTTCGAGAGTATACATCATTCATCCTCCTAAAACTTTCTCACATATCTCTCAGTTGAACTAAGCAGCTGACATCCATTCTCTTCAAAAACATCCTTCATCCACTCATTTTGTGCATTTGTCTCACCGATATAATAAGATGCTCCTATTTCTTTTAAGACAAACATTGCTCCTGTAAAGAATGCTGTTTCATACCCTTTATTTCGCATATTTGGAGCGACGGCAAAATACATGAGTTTTCCTTCTTCTAACGTCCCCTTTTCAATATGCGGGATTACAATTCCTATCGGCTCTTCACCTACACTCGCTGTTAAACAATGTTCTTTCCATTGCTCCCCAATTTCTTGTAGCATCATATTTACAAATTGATCATAAGTGACTTGTTCTTCCGTCATCTCACTCCAAAGAGAATAAAAAGCATCTTCTCCTACTTCTTCAATCAACTTAAAATCAATTTCACTTTCTACATCTTCTACTTTATATAGATCCTTAAACACAATGATGTTTTCAGTAACATATTCAAACGAGTACGTTTCAAAACATTTTTTATACATATTATAATTGGGGCTTTTCGAAGAAATCTCAAAATGTAAGTTTTCTATTCCCTCTTCTTCAGCCTCAGCAACGCAATATTGCATGATTTCCTTTAATTGCTCTTCTGTAAAAATCTCTGCATTATTTTCTTTTATCATGATAGAAGAAGCATTTCTTCTTATTTTAAAATGTTTTTCTAACTGTTCTATAGTCGTCATATACTTCCCTCATCTATGTCATACTTGAATTTCTACTTGTTCTCCTTGCATGAGCAGGATTGTCCTTGAATATATAGAATACTAGAAAACATCGCATCTTTAAAGTGCGGAGGAGGTTCTCCATTGGATATTACAGCGCTGCAACAACAGTTAGAGCTTATACAACAAAATGACTATACGCAACTGCGACATATAGATATAAATGAATTAACGCTCCATATGCTTCAGTATATCGGAACGACTGATAGTTACGTTCGTTACCAGCTTATATATAAATGTTTTGTGCATTTTATTCATCATGAATTCCTTATGGATGATCAACTGAAATTACTGTTGCAAACTTGTTTAAGTGATGAATATTTATATTGTGACATTTACTCCCTGCATTCAGATGGGGTTTTCACACGTTCTTACACTGTTTCGTTAATTGCGTTAATACTCCAATTCGCTAATTCGCACTACTTTTGTACAGAGGAAGATATTGAAGAAATAAAAAACAAACTCATTACATACACAAACTTAGAAACAGATTTCCGAGGCTATATTGAAAATAAAGGATGGGCTCATTGTCTTGCTCACGTATCTGATGCCTTTACTGAAATTGTCCACAATTCTTATACGACCTTTGAATGGTATGAAGAATTAATTCATTGCTTATTAAATAAAATCTTCATTCCATCTGACCTTTTTCATAATAACGAAGATGAACGAATTGTTACGCCATTACTAGCAATGCTGTATCATGACTTCCCGCAAGATGAGTTAATTTCTATTATTCAAAAAAAAATAAAAAGGCTTCCCCAAATTAGAAAACGCCTTTCGTTAAATGAATATTGTATTTTATGCGCCAACATTAAAACCTTTTTACGCACATTATTTTTCAGAACGAAAGATGACCATAACTTAGCCTTTACAGCACGTAAAACAGAAAGAATGTTAAAAGAACTTCCTAATTATTATTAGCTATAAGGAGAACAACTATGGGGTATATCGAAGACATGAGAAATTTAGTAGGAAATCATCCACTAATTTTAATAGGTTCACACGCTATTATAGTAAATGAGAAAAATGAAATATTATTGCAGCTCCGTACAGACTTCAACCGCTGGGGCATCATTGGCGGCGCCTTAGAATATAACGAAACGTTAGAAGACGCTTTAAAACGAGAAGTATATGAAGAAACTGGACTTATTATTAAAAATCCAGAACTATTCCGTACATATTCAGGACCAGATTTCTTTCAAATCTACCCAAACGGCGATCAAGTACACGGTGTACTCGTTGTTTATATTTGCCGAGAATTTCACGGTGAGCTTGTATGTGATCAAACAGAATCAAAAGAATTACGTTTCTTTTCACTGAATGAGTTACCGAGTAATCTTCCTCCTGTTATTGAGAGGATTATTAAGGAGTTTCAACAATCCAATTTATACGTGAAATAGAATGGCTCTTCCTTTCATTTTATATAGCAATATAAAAACCTCATTTCTCGTCATGATAACGCGAAATGAGGTTTTTATCGTTCAGCGTAAATCTCTTTTTCCCCAAAATGATATTAACGTTCTTTTTCTACAACTTTATATCCCTTTACAAAAAGGATAGTGATATAAGAAACAATAAATGAAAGAATCGTATACATGCCAACCCAAAAGAAAAATGCTGCATTATACACTATAACATAAGAAAAATAAGAAATGTTACCATTGGCATCACGTAAAATGTACCTACTTTATATGTCACAGCTATTGAAAAAATACAAATAAGCGATGGATATATACAGAAAATCAAAATTGAATCACTCAATGGTATGTCCACATATCCATCAAGCTAAGATTCTTAATTATCCCCATAATAATACTAGAATAAAAGCCAAACGCTATGCATATTATGCAAAGTGTTTGGCCTTATTTACTCAAAAAAATATCCAATTGTATAGATAATCCATAAGTGGGCCGGATAGAAAATATAAAACATATATTTTGTGAATGCATTATTTACACCACGTTCTCCATTGTATAAAAAGAAGAATGGCAACGCAAATACCATCATCCATTGATTACCGTAACCAAATAGACCCATATCTGTAAAGAGTTCTCCGATCATAAGTAACGTCGGAACTTCTGATAATGAGAGCAATACATATGTGATAATTAACCACATTTTCTTCTCTCTAAAGAAATAGAAAATTAAAGTCATTGTCACTCCAAAAATACTTGCCTCTGTAAACATTCCTAATAACGCTACAATAATTATAGCTGGAATTCCTAGTAGATAATTCTTTGTGCACTTTATATAATCAATCACACATAATAACACGATTCCAAACCCAAGCGACAAGAAAATATTATTGTGGAGTCCACTTTCTCTTGGGAACATATACTGAATTAGTGCTGAACCCGCAAACATAATCGCTGCCCATATAAACACACGCGTAGCATACTTTTTACGATTTCGTGTATAGAAAAATCCTTCCACTACAAAATAGAAGAAAATGGGTGCTACAATACGCCCTGGATGATGCATCCACATTGGCATACCTGGAATGTAAGTATATACATGGTCAATGACCATAAGGACCATTGCAAAAAACTTTAATTGAAAAGCATTTAACCTCATAAAAATATAAAACCTCCACTTTATATATTACTCAAATACTATTAGTCCTCTAGGAAAACTATATTGTTTCTTACATCAACCATATACTTATATAAAGTTTCTATAGTAAGAGCATCTCTTATTTATCCAAGGGGTTCTTTTTCATGAAAAGAACCCCTTGAAAAGTATAATTTCAGGTATAATTTCTATGTTATTTTTAGATCAAGCACCTATATTATTAGAATCATGCATTGTTAATTCATAAGTTTTTTCAAATAACTTCGTCGAATGATGAAAAAACTTATAACAAATAGCAATAAAAATATTCCTACACCTATTGCTGTGACCCCATAAAGCGCGGATGAAAACTGGTTACGCATTGCAAACATAATTCCACATAGAAGAATAGATGCAAGTACAAACGGGATAAAAATTAATGTCGCTAACTCCTTGGTCACAACAGAAGCTAATTCTTTTATAGAAAAGCCAAGTTTTCGTATTCCTGCATATTTTCCTTTTTCTCCTTCAATTGCCATTTGCAGGTAAAAATAAAGTATACTCATTGCTGCGCTCAAAAAGATAAGACTCATCATAAAACCGATAAAGAATAAGAGACTTACCGTGAACTTCTCTGTATTGTATAGATTAATTTTCGAATGAATTTGGCGCTCATACTGTATTGGGGTAATTTTAGAGAAAATGGTTTCAGCTAATTCGTTTTTTTCAGTCCAATGCTCAACCTCATAAGAAAATACTTTGAATATAGGATAATCAATGGTTTCATAAACCGCATCTGGGACAATGTAGTATACCCTTTGTACACCTGACATTAAAATATTTTGTTTCTCAATTCCTGCATATTGAAGTTCTCCAAACGGATAGTCATGAATTAATTCCGTACTTGGAAGAATATTTTGATATCCTGCTACAACATAGTACTCATCATCTTTTAAGAAAAGAGTTTTATGAATGCTAAATGCATTATAATTTGAAACCGACATAAAACCGATATTCTGATTTTTATCTGTTTTAAATGCAGAATAATATGCCTCGTATTTACCTTGTTTTGCTAATGTATGTTCAATGAATGAAACGTCTTCCTGCTCACTTTCCGGCTTATTTCCTGGAAGTGAGATATATTGAAAGCTGTACGGTTCTAATGATTCCACTCTCTTATCTATATTGTAATAAGAACTGTACAGTACGTTTGTACATAAAAATACACCTAACAATAAGATAGTTAATAAGTAGATAAGATGGGCATGTGAGCGCCCTTTGGCTTTAAGGTTCGAAACATAAAGCATATTTGTTTTTTTGTAGTATGATGGCTGCTTTTGTAATACACGAATCGATAGCAACATTCCCTGCGTGATTATAAAATAAATGGCTAATAGGGAACTGACAAATAGTAAAAGGTAATAGACCATTCCAGGTGATTCAATCCAATTCAGTTCTAAAATAAGTGATAATGCTAAAAATCCACTCGTTATTACAGATAGTAACAACTTCCATGGTGCAGGTGTTATTAACTTTTCCTGTGTTACATCTGTTTTTAACAGAAGAACAGCTTCTTCCTTGTTAATAAAACGTGTTATAAATTTAGAAACGATACAGAATAAAATTGCAAATAAAATAGTCGTTAATACGATAGCTTGTACTGGTATATACATACCAAAGCTACTCGCTTGTAACACCTTTTTGGTAATCATTAAAAACAAAGGGGCGATTACAAGCCCAAGCACAATCGCTGTTAGGATTGCTATACCAGCAATAAACATATTTTCTCTGAACAACATCTTACGCACTTGCTGCATAGATGCTCCAGTAATCATAAAAATGCCAAGATTTTTAGTTTTCTTTTTCAAGAATGAAAACATCGAATAAATGATGAAAACGAATGAAAAAATATACACAATAAAGCTCGTAAGCATCATTACAAGGCTAAGTGTACTTCCTATTTGAATGGTCGCCACCATTGGATGGAATGCTATAATCGAAAATAAGAAAAATATTAAAATGGAAAATACACTGCTTAAAAAATAGGAAATATAGGTCCATTTATCGCGCAAAATATTTTGAAGGACTATATGATTAAAACTCACGCTGACCACCACCTAAAAATGTAAGTGTATCCATGATTTCCTGATAAAACTCCTTTTTATTATTGCCTCGATGAACTTCATTATAAAGAATACCGTCTTTTATAAAGATTACACGATGTGCAAAACTAGCAACATAAGCATCATGCGTCACCATTAAAATAGCAGTGTTAAAGGTCTTATTAATTGACTCAAACAATGTCATAACATCATTTACCGCTTTAGAATCTAGGTTTCCAGTTGGTTCATCGGCTAATAATAACCCCGGTTCATGAATAACAGCTCGTGCAATTGCCACACGTTGTTTCTGTCCTCCTGAAATTTCAAATGTTCTCTTTTTTAAAATCCCTTGAATCCCTAAAAAGATTGCAACTTTCTCTAGACGTTTATTCATTTCTGTAGCCTTTACAGAGTCGAGTGTTAAAGGTAATAAAATATTTTCCTCGACTGTTAAAGTATGAACGAGATTAAAGTCTTGGAATACAAATCCTAATTCTGTGCGACGAAACTTCGCTAGTTCCTCGTCATTTAATTCATAAGGATTTTTTGAATTAATTGTAACGGAGCCATTAGTTGGGCGATCGATTGTTGAGATGCAATTAAGGAACGTTGTTTTTCCACTGCCAGAAGGACCCATTACTGCAACGAATTCATTTTTGTCTAAATGAAAATCAATACCCTTTAACGCTTTGTAGGTAATTTCTCCTGTATATTCCTTTTGAAGCCCTTTTACATTTAAAATGGTGTTTGACATCAGTACTTCACTCCTTTGTATCTTTCAGTATTTTAGTATAAATATGCTTGTTGCTTCTTAACATCTCTCAATGTGACAGGAAGATGACAAAATTGTCACATTCAAAACGGCTACCTTATTTGGTAGCCGTTTCTATACTTCTTGAGAGATCTATTGTAAATGTTGTTTCATTATCTTTAGAATGTAGGTGGTATGGATGATTTAATGTAGTAAGGATACTTTTTACTAAATAAAGACCGATACCAGTTGCTTCCCCTTTTATACGTCCTTTGGTTCCTGTGTAAAATAATTCAAAAACACGTTTTATTTCACTTTCAGGTATCGTTTCTCCTTTATTTTTAATGAACAACTGTCCATTTTCATAATGGATCATAATAGCAGAATGTTTTTCGCCATATTTAACTGCGTTACTTAATAACTGGTAAACCACAACCTTTAGCCATTTACGATCTGAATAAAGCAATATATGCTCCGGTATAGTGCTTTTAGGAAAGATTTCTTCCTCAATAAAATAATCCCTTAAATCGTTAATAACTTCCTGTACAATAAGTTTTAACTGGATTGGTTCTATTTTTAAATCTGCTAATAATTTAGTAGAGCGACTATACGTTAGTAACTGATTTAAAGAGAAGTTCAGTTTATCACATTCAACTTTTACTTTTTGCCACTCTGCAAGGGAATTGGGTTCCTTAAACTGATTAGACTGTATAAGCAACTGAATGACAGAAAGTGGCGTCTTCATTTGATGAACTGCATGAGAAATCATTAATTGCTGATTATGTAAAGAACTCTTATATTCCTCTTCTTTTGATAAAAATAAGGATTGAATATATTGCAACTGAGTTGCGTATGCTTTCTCGTATGGAGCAATTGGCTGATAAATCATGAAATTGTCCGTATGGATGGCCTTGTTCTCAATATGCGTATACATTTTTTTACGACGTAAATAACGACAAAAAAGTAGTACGATCAATAGAGAGAAGGCTAGAAATATAAAATAAGTATAATGATTTTCAAAACCATCTAATCTATGAATCACAATTGGTAAGCTAATAAATGTAATGATATACAAAATAATAAAGCTCATATGGTCTTTTAAAAATAACTTCATGTGAATTTCTCCGTTAATTGATAGCCAATTCCTCTAATAGTTGTAATTTCTAAAGTAGAATGAATGGCTTCTAATTTCTTTCGTACTCTTGCAATATTTACTGTTAAGGTATTTTCCTCAACAAATTCTTCCTCATCCCAAATTGCGGTAAGTAGTTGCTGTCGTGTTACAACATTAGGAAACGCTTCAAAGAACATTGTACATAGCTGGAGTTCTTTTATCGTTAATAGCTCCTCCTGATTAGGTGTGCATAATCGTACAGTGTCCAGGTTTAAAGCTGTATTTCCTATTTTTATAATTTTCTCCTGTACATTTCTTGCATATTCGCCATATATACGACGAATTTGTCCATTAATTTTTGCAAGTACCACTCCTAATAAAAAAGGTTTAGTAATGAAATCATCAGCCCCATTTTCAATGCCATACACTTGATCCGCCTCACTCATACGAGCAGAGAGAATCACAATAGGACAATTCGATAGTTGTCTTATTTTACGCGACCAATAAAAACCATCAAAGGCAGGAAGGGTAATATCCATAATGACAAGGTGGGGTTGAAAATCCCGAAAAATTTCTAATACCTTTTGAAAATCTTCTACAATGAGGCAATGATAGCCATATTTTTCAAGATGGTTTTTTAGTGTATATGCAATACTCATTTCATCTTCAACAATCAATAATTTATACATTTCATCCTCCGATTTATTTATTAACTTTGTCTCATACCTTAATGTTAAACCATTATTGCTTTTGCTCAAAATGAGACCATTCTTATACTATATGGAGTGGCACCATATACCCATCAACTTAAAGGTTTTATAACACCCAAAAATGAAAAAATGGACTTTTTTAATACAAGTTAGCACAAAATTTCGTTTTGGGGGTAGTTGTATTTTCTTAGCTTGATGGTGATGTGGCGGTACCCCATCGCTATCAAGCTAACAAAACAAAATATCCCCTAAAATAAAAAAATACTCCCCCTTTAATAAACAGAGTTTTATTTTTTATCTGTCTACCTAATGGGGAGCATATCAATTCTTTTTCGTAAATAGATTCTTTTTATTTGCCTTAACATGTTAGTTCAAACGATATTTTCTATCAAATTTTAACTCATAGCTACACTTATCCCACTCTTTTATCTTCGCTTTCTGATTTATGCAATATAGATTCCCCTTCAACATCTATATTTGGAAGAATCTTATCCAGCCATTTTGGCATATACCAAGCTGCTTTCCCCATCAATGTCATAACGGCCGGAACAATAGTCAGCCTAACCACAAAAGCATCAAATAGAACTCCAAATGCTAGACTCATACCTATAGCCTTTACCATTGGGTCTGGCATAAGCATAAAGCCGAAAAATACAGCTATCATGATTAATCCTGCTGCAGCTACAACTTTTCCGCTGTCTCTCATCCCTGCAAGAATAGCTTCCTTTGGATTACCTGTATGCGTGTAAACTTCCCGCATACGACTTGCAAGAAATACTTCATAGTCCATTGCTAAGCCAAAAAGGATACCAATTGTAAGGATTGGCAAGAAGGCAAGAATTGCACTAGAAGAAGGGAAACCAAATAAATCAAGAAGATTTCCATCTTGAATAACAAACACGGCAAATCCTAGTGTTGCAGCCAATGAAAGCAGGAAACCTACAACTGCTTTTAAAGGAAGTAGTAGGGATCTAAATACTAACACTAAAAGAACGTATGCTAGTCCTACTACAAGCACTGCGAATATAGGTAATGCTGTATTTAGCTTTTCTGTTATATCTATATTGACCGCTGTTGTACCAGTAACTAATAACTCAATGTCATTTTCTTTTTTTGTTGTATTCGATTTGTCTCGAATATGTTTCACAAGATCTTTTGTTTCTATATCATTTGGTCCCGTTTTTGGGGTCACGGTGATAATAAAAACGTCACCAGAAGAATTAGGGAAGGCTGGTGTTACACTCTTAACATTCTTTAATTCACCAATTTCTTCTGTAATCTCCGCCATTGCTTTTTGTGTCTCTTGTGGGTCTTGTTTTTTACTATCTATTTTTGCTGCCACAACTAGAGAAGAGTGAACACCTTCTCCATATGCTTCTGTCATGAGATCATATGCTTTTCTTTCTGTTGTATCTTTTGACATGGTATCCCCGTCATCGGGCAGTCCTAGGTTCATATGGAAAAAGGGAATACTAATGACAGCAAGTAATGCAATTGCCAGGAAAGACATAACTAACGGATGTTTTGTGACAAGTTTCCCCCATTTATTCGAAGGTACTTTGCCTGCTTTTACACCTGTGATTTTTTTTAGGAATTTATTTCCTGAAGAAGGATGAAATCTATGCCCTACTATTCCTAGTATAGCTGGAAGTACGATGATGGAAACCAATACAGCACATAATATACTAATAGATGATACTGCTCCCATCTTAGTTAAAAATGGAATCTGCATGACGGATAATCCAAGAAGTCCAATTATTACAGTGATACCAGCAAAGACAACAGCACTCCCTGCAGTTCCAGTTGCTATAGCAATAGATTCTTTAACGGAATGTCCTTCACCAAGTTGTTGTCTAAATCGAGTCATAATAAATAAAGCATAATCAATTCCAACGGCTATTCCTAACATGATAGCTACTGAAAGCGATAGATCCTGTAATTCAATATAATTAGAGCCTATCATTACTACGAGCATTCCAGTTCCTAATCCTATAATAGCAGTGATAATAGGCATCCCAGCTGCTAGGAAAGATGTGAAGGTAATCGCCAAAATTATAAAGGCAATAACTATTCCAACAGCCTCGGATTCACCACTTGATTCGACTACAGAAAATTTCACATCACCGGTTAACTCCGTTTGGATTCCCTTGTCACGAGTTTGTTCAATTTTGTTTAATACATTCTTCTTAGATGATTCCTTTATATCTTCAGCATCATTTTTATAATTTACAACAGCATAACCCATGGTATTATCTTTGGTTAAATTTTTAAGTTGTATAGGGGTTACAATTGATTCAACATTTGAATCATTTTTTTTAATATCAGATAAAGTATCCGTAATCACTTTATTTATCTGTTCCGAATCTAATGTCTGATCCTTTGGAGCTTTAAAAACTATTTTAATTTGAGCACCAGCACTTTGAGATTCAGGGAATTCTTTTTCTAGCAACTTACTTGCTTTATCAGCTGGTGTACCTGGAATCGTTAACTCATCATTGAATGAGGGACCTAAACTTCCAGCTAGTACCCCTAAGATGAATAAAATTCCTAAGGTACTAAAAACAATCCCCTTCCCGTGTTTTGCTGCCCAATTACCTAATTTGTAAAGATACTTTGCTATTTTAATCTCCTCCAACTTCGTTATTTACAATAGTAAGTACATGGTACTAAATGTTTTTTTGTATCCCTTATGTACTATTGGAATTTTATTCCTACAGGAAAAACGAATTTTTGTATACATTGACAGAAATCAAATTCCCTTTATAGAATAAGCATAGTCATCATCTAAACATTTGTATTAACATTAGTACTTACATATGTAAGTATAAAAGAGAGGGGTGGTTTTTCAAGCACTTTTAGTTTAATAGAAGCTAAAACTAACAAAATGAAAGGATGTGTTAGCGCTGAGAAACTCACGTCAGGATGGTATATACTCCCAAGAATACATTACAGAAGCTTTGGGTCTGCTGCTGCAAGAAAAAAAATTGGAGAATATAACAGTTACGGATCTTTGCAAAAAAGCTGGAGTTGCAAGAGTTACATTTTACAAATATTATCGTACCATTTACGATGTGCTTAATGCCTCTATGCAAAAAAGTATCGACAAATTTTTAGAAGAAATTACTTATTTGGATTCTCATGAGAGTCTTCAACTTTTTATAGAAGGTTTAATAAATTTTATGGCCAATGAGCGTATCCTAATGAAAAATATAATAGATTCCAATATGTCTGGTCTTCTTCTTGATTATGTTAATTCCGCAATAAAATCTGTATTTGAAACAGACAATCCGATCAGTAATAACATGAGCAAAGCTCAAGCATTATTTTTTATTGGTGGATTCTTTAATGTCTTCATTGATTGGATCAAAAGATCGTCAAGGGAGTCTCCTCAATCTTTAGTTGAAAAAATATATGAGATGTTCCCAATAAAAAAAGAAATATAGAAAATTTTTTCTTCTACTAACCTGCCCCTTTTTGTGAAATAAAAATAGCTGCCAAAATGGCAGCTATAATCAAAGAAAGTCTTTCTTAAGGGTGTTGAAAATTTATTTAATGTTATTGGCATTCCCTTTCAAAATGAAAAATATCTTGATTGATCAATTGATGAAAGTATTTATCCATTTCTTCTGCTGAAACACTTTTTCTATTTTGTAACCACCATGCAATTAACGTTCCAGTGACACCCGAATAGAATTCAATTAACTCATTTGGTATCGTATGATTTTTACAAAGTCGATTTAATTCTTGATTCTCCTGTTTCTTCATTTCACGAGTGTGAGAATGTACAAAGTTACTAAATTGTTCATCATCCATTTGCGACTCAAATATTTCACTAATCTCCTTATGATGTAAGAATTGTTCCATCACTTGAAATGGCTTACTTAATCGATTTAAAAGTGATATTGTCGAAGCTTCTTCTTGATATTTTTCAAATCCAAATGCCACTAACGCATTTTTATCTTCAAAATGTTTATAAAATATTGTTCGATGCACCATTGCACGATCACAGATTTGCTTGATAGGGATGTGGCGGCACCCCCTAATAGGATTTTCCGGTTTATCTTCATTCTTTTCTATTTCACTAGATAACAGATTCTCACCCACTTTTAAAGTGTTTTTTTCAGCTAGTTTTTTCAATCATAGCAACGTTTTTCCCTACTGTTTTTGACGTAATTCCCTCTCCTTCAACTTTATATATCAAACTCAATGTCTTTGTCTATGTAACAAAAATAGCATTTCTTACTACTATTACAAGGATAATTCTCATAAATATTTGCTGGTCTTGAGCAATCTTTGATTACTTTTTTTAAACCGATATATATTCGTTGACTTCCAGACCAACAATGTAGTAAAAATTGTATGCCCCACAAATAAACCAATTCCTTAAGGTACAAGGAATTGGTTTATTTGTCCTCATTACTCTTGCTAAAATAATTTACAAATTATATGTTGTTTTTATTTGATTTTCCTATGCTAAGGAACTATTGGCAGAAGCTATGATAAATATTTAATTTATAACTAACATTGTTTTAACTCAGATTCTTACTCTTGTCTAAAATTATTCCAGATTTTTATTGAGACAATAGCTATTAAAGTGAATGATATGAATGTATATATCACGCACACGTCGCTAGAAGAAGTACCGATGAACTACGTGCATCCATTATATTCACTTCGTTGGCAGATTGAAATTTTGTTTAAAACGTGGAAGTCACTCTTTGAAATTGATGAATGTCAAAATATAAAAAGAGAACGCCTAGAGTGCCATTTATATGGACAACTCATTGGCATTCTCCTCTGTTCTTCTACGATGATTCAAATGCGTCAGTTTCTGCTTGAAAAGAAAAAACAGGAGCTAAGTGAATAAAATGTTAGATTGTTATCTCAATCTGATTTCCTTCAGGATCACTTACTACACTTTCGTAGTAACCATCCCCTGTAGTACGCGGGCCATTTAACACAGCGTATCCTGCTTCTCTTAATGTATTCGTTAATTCGTTCACCTTTTCTTTACTACCTACAGAAAAAGCAATATGCGCATATCCTATTGTTTCTGTTTGTAATGCATCCTCTATCCCTACCCGCTTCATAAGTTCTAGACGCGCACCACCTTCAAAAGTTATAAAATAAGATTTAAATTGCTTTTTTGGATTATGATATAAGCTATTTTCTTCACCATTAAAATATTGTTTATAAAAATCACGCATTCCTACTAAATCATTCACCCAAATTGCTACATGTTCAATTTTCATAATCGACACCTTTTCTTTTATGTTATTCAACTGACAATTGGATGCTTCATTGCCAGGACATTTAATTTTCTTTATTTGTTCTCGTAATCATAAGATCAAGTCCTAGACTTTTTAATCCATATAAATAATCTTCTTTCCAATTGCTCACTGTTATTTTCGGAATATGTTCCGCCGGAATGTACTGCGGACAAGTTTTTACAATTTGATCTATAACAAATTGATTCACTTCATCATCACAGAAGATAAAGGCATGAGGGTTAATAATAGCTATACATGTAGCTATTAGACGAGTAATAGCATCTATATTATATTCCTCTGGATTATTCGAATCTTCACTTCTCAAAGCTTGTAAGAAATTTTTATTATCATACTGCGGTACGAAAGATATCTCTCCTGAGAAAAACGTACTCCCTCGTACGACGTCTCCATTTACCATAATCCCCGCACCTGGTCCATTTTGACCTGAATATAAATATACAAGAGAGGAATTTTCATTATTTCCAGTATTTTTATGATAACCGAGTACTGCGGCATTCATATCGTTTTCTATTACTACTGGTATAGAAAACTGTTCCTCCAAATGACTTTTCAAATTAAAATTTTGGAACTTTTCATATCCAGGAATATAAAAAATACGACCATCATCAACCGAACCAGGCACACCAATTGATATAGAGCTTATTTTCGGGAATGTAGCGATAAGACCTTCAATATGTTTAGATAATACATTTACGCCCGTATCAATTAGCATACTTGAAGTACTTCCTTGTTCTTTTACTTCCCCTAAACAGTTAAAAATTGTATAGTTCGTCTCATTTTTTTCTAAAAATATCGCTAAACCTAACATATATTCTGGATTATATTCATATCGTTTCGCTCTTCTTCCACCACTTGAATCATCTAAACCGACTAAAGTGACTTCACCATCTTGTTTCATTTTTTCTATAAATTTACTTATCGTTGGAAAACTAATTTCTAATGTATTACTAAGCTCAACTTTCGTTGCACTACCTCGCTCTAGAAGAGCTGTACGAATGCCGCGAAGGATCGTTTCTTTAATCGATTTTTGAGTAACAAATTGTTCACTCAAATCGCTCACCACCTTAATCAACATACTTATTAAACACTTTTAATAAGTTGCGTTGACAATATATCATACATCATTTTCTAAAGCAATAGAGGTGATATATTTCTACTAGCCGTATTCCGAATGCTTCCCCTAGTATACTTAAAAGTTGTGTATAACCTATGATAGAAACTTACAGCAAACGAAAAAACCGGCAAAACAAATAAGAAAAAGAGCGTTTCAAGAAGCAAGCAATGTCTTTGTACAATTGTCCGCACTCTTTTTCTTCATATGAAACACCTTTCACATTGTCTATACGATACGACACCCGTTTATTCATATACCCATGAAAAACGATTTCTATAAGTCTATCGTTTTAATAACCTTGGCTGGGTTACCACCAACAACTACATTATTAGGTACATCTTTTGTCACAACTGCTCCTGAAGCAATTACAGCGTTGTCTCCAATTGAAACACCAGGGTTAATAATAGCGCCCCCGCCGACCCAAACATTGTTACCAATCTTTACAGGCTTCCCATATTCTTTGCCAGAATTCCGCTCTATCGGGTGTAAAGGATGCGTAGCAGTGTAAATGTGAACCCCAGGTGCAAACATACAATGATCACCGATTCGCACTTCACAAACATCCAAAATCACACAATTGAAATTTGCGAAAAAGCTCTTTCCAACATGAATATTGTAGCCGTAATCACAACGAAAATCAGGATTAATTTGAGCTTTCCCATCAGCTGAAGAACCTAAAAGCTGATTTAATAATGTAAAACGTTGTTCATCCCCTGTCTCCATCGCCTCGTTATAAAGACGTGTTAAACGTTTTGCCTCCACCCTATCAGCTACTAATTCTTCGTCATCTGCAATATACATTTCTCCCGCTAACATCTTTTCTTTTTCTGTTTTCATAGAATCATCTCCTTCGCAATCAAATGAACCCTACTTATTAAAGATGTTTAATAAGTAACCCTATAGTAGCATACTTTTTAACATATGCAACTAAGAAGTTTCAAAAGAATATGCGAACTCTTTGCTTTACTGATCGATATGACGAATAAGTTATAGAGAAAAAAGAGGGAACGCTCAGCGCTCCCTCTCAAATCCAATCCGTTTCTTAATTTCTGTTAAATTTACCTTCGCAATAGCCCGCGCCCGCTCAGCACCTTTTTCCAACGCTTCATATAATAAATTCGGTTCATTCATATACATAGCATATTTCTCACGTGGCCCAGCTAATTCACGGTCTACAACGCGGAATAACTCTTTTTTCACATCGCCCCATCCGATTCCAGTCTCATATTTTTCACGTAACGACTGCATTTCACCCTCTGTCGCAAATTCTTTATAAATTGTAAATAACGTTTCTAGTTCTTTCGGTTCATTTGGAAGTGAAGAATCTGTTTTGATTTTAAATATTAACTTTCGTAGTTTTTCTTGCTCCGCAAATAATGGGATTACATTCCCATAACTTTTACTCATCTTTCTTCCATCAAGACCAGGTAAGATTGCACCTTCTTCTTGTATAACATACTCTGGAAGTTTAAATGTCGTGCCGAATGTATGATTAAAATACGTCGCAATATCGCGCGCGATTTCAATATGCTGAATTTGATCTTTTCCGACAGGTACATGCGTAGCTTGAAATAGTAATATGTCAGCCGCCATTAATATTGGATACGTATATAACCCCATATTCACTCCGGCATCGACCTCTAAACCCGCTTCTTTATTTTGCTCTACCTTCGCTTTATACGCATGAGCACGGTTCATAAGCCCTTTCGGAGTTAGGCAAGCTAATATCCAAGCTAATTCTAGAATCTCTGGTACTTCCGTTTGCCGATAAAAAATAACATCTTCCCCAAGTCCAAGTGATAACCAAGTAGCTGCTACCTCTTTCGTGTAACTACTGAACTGACTCGGATTATGCACAGCATTTAACGCATGATAATCCGCTATAAAATACAATGCTTTTCCTTCATTCTTCTTTGACATTTGCAACGCAGGTTTAATTGCACCAATATAATTTCCTAAATGCGGATAACCCGTCGGCTTAATTCCTGTTAACATTATTTTGTCACTCACCCTAACTCCTCCTTTCTCAAAATAAAAAGAGTCCCTCATCCTTAAAAAAGGACGAGAGACTCCCGCGGTACCACCTTAATTAGCTATCTTTATAGCTCACTTCACACTTCAATAACGGGAAGTAACCGTCTTTACCTACTCATTTCAGTTAGAAGCTCCAGAGCCCATTCCATATTCATTCCTTGCTGATTCCCACCACACATCAGCTCTCTGAAAAGTTTCGAATATGTACTCTTCTCTTTCATTGCTTTTCGTTATTTTTTACAGTTTATCACATTTAACTTCCAAATAAAGCTAAATTTCCTTTTTTATATAGCAGGAATTTTCACTTTAATTGTCTAATACTATATAGGTTTGCAGAAATACTCGAAACAACTTTGGAGGTTTTTTCATGGTAAAATATATATCCGTTTTAGGTTCCACAGGATCCATCGGCACATCGGCATTAGATGTCGTTTCAGCTCATCCCGAACATTTTAAAATCGTCGGTTTAACCGCAAATTATAATATTGAGCTTCTTGAACAACAAATCAAAACGTTTCAACCTCGCATTGTAAGCGTCGCGACAAAAGAATTAGCAGACACGCTTCGTACGCGTATTTCAGCCAACATAAAAATCACATACGGAACAGATGGCTTAATTGCGGTAGCTACTGACCCTAATTCAAATCTTGTATTAAGTTCCGTCGTTGGTGTTTCAGGATTACTCCCAACAATTGAAGCATTAAAAGCGAAGAAAGATATTGCCATCGCTAATAAAGAAACGTTAGTTGCAGCTGGTCATATTGTAACTGAACTGGCCAAACAAAACGGATGTCGTTTAATTCCAGTCGATAGCGAACATTCAGCTATTTTCCAGTGTTTAAACGGAGAAAATAATAAAGAAATTGACAAATTAATCGTTACAGCTTCTGGCGGTGCATTCCGTGATAAAACACGTGAAGAAATGAAAACTCTACAAGCAAAAGATGCTTTAAAGCACCCAAACTGGTTAATGGGGGCAAAATTAACGATTGATTCTGCCACATTAATGAATAAAGGATTCGAAGTAATGGAAGCAAGATGGCTATTTGATATTCCTTATGAAAAAATTGATGTAATGATTCATAAAGAAAGCATTATTCATTCTTTAGTAGAGTTTATCGATGGATCAGTTATAGCACAGCTCGGTGCTCCTGATATGAGGATGCCGATTCAATATGCGTTTCACTACCCTACTCGGCTACCTTCTTCCTATGAAAAATTAAATTTATTAGAAATCGGTAGTTTACATTTTGAAAAACCAGATTTAGAGAAGTTTCCTTGTCTACAATACGCATATGAATGTGGCAAAATTGGTGGTACTACTCCTGCTGTATTAAACGCAGCAAATGAAATTGCGAATGCACTATTCTTAAAAAATGAAATTGCCTTTTTTGATATTGAAAAAACAATTTACAAAACAGTTGAAGCCCATCATAACGTAAAAGCTCCTTCACTAGATGCTATATTAGAAGCAGATCAATGGGCACGCCAATATGCAAATCAATTATTAATTAAAAAGAGCTAAAACAGATTATACTGTTCTAGCTCTTTTTTTCACGTATTCAACTTAACAAATCGATAACCATGCGTTACTAACACCTTTAATATCGCATACCCTGGAATTGCTAAAATAATCCCCATAATTCCAAATAAATTTCCGGCAGTTAAAATAATAAAGATGATAGTAATCGGATGAATATCTAACTTTTTCCCCATAACTTGCGGAGAAATAAATTTTCCTTCTGCTAATTGTACGACCATCATTACGATAATTACCTTTAAAACCATTGCTGGCGAGTCAATAAATGCGATAATTAACGCTGGTGTAATTGCAATGATTGGTCCTACGTACGGGACGATATTTACAATCATCGCTAAAATAGCGAGTAGTACCGCATATTTAATCCCGATAATAAGGTAACCAATTAATAGCATAATACCGATAAATAAGCTAACGATAATTTGCCCTCTAATATACGAGCTAATCGCATAATGCATATCGTCTAGTATTCTCATCGCTGCTGGTCGTCTTTGTTCTGAAATAAACTTTAAAAAGTGATTCGGTAATTGCTCACCATCTTTTAAAAGATAGAACAATATAAATGGAACCATTACAAACGTTAGAACGACCTCTGTAACAGTACTTAAAAATCCAGTTACATTTCCTGTTACTGATGATAAAGATTTCGTAAAATCAACTGTATAGTCTTTTACCATACTTGCTACATCAATATTTAAATTCTCCTGAATTTTCCCTAGTAAATTACTTTCTCCAAATCTACGTGCTGCTCGTTCGATTTCATGACCGAAATACGGTAAGTTATCTATCAATGCATCAATTTGATCTTTAATGATCGGGATTACTGTAACAACTAAAAATACAAATAATCCTAGTACGATTATATATATAGAAGCTATTGATACAATTCTCGAAACACCTTTCTTTTCTAAAAGTGAAACGAATGGATGCAAAATGTAAAATAGTACGCCCGCTAATAATACTGGGAAGAAAATTGTTTTTAAAAAGACGATAAACGGTGTAAAAACAAATGATATTTTTGTTAGTAATAATATGTTAATGAACAATAATGCAAACCCAAGTAATACTGCTAAATAATTGTGTTCTCTAAAAAACTTTTTCAACTTATCTCGTTTTCTTAAACTTACTTTCTCCAATAAAACCACCTCTTCGAATGATGAAAAGCCCTTATATAGGGCTTTTCATCATAATATAACTCTTTATTTCCTTGCAGCTTTCACTACAAATGATACAATAAGAACGAGCACAATTGATCCTAATAAAGCTGGTATAATATGAATACCACCTAGTGATGGACCCCAATCTCCAAATAATTTACCGCCTAACCAGGCTCCTAATAAACCAGCAATTATATTTCCAAACATGCCAGCAGGAAAGTCTTTACCTGTAATAGAACCTGCAATTGCACCTATAATAGCACCAACTATTAATGTGATAATCCACCCCATCTTTAGTCCTCCATTTCTATTATAGTGTAATTCAATTTAGCTACTAACTTATTGTGTAACTATGTAATTATTATATCCAAAAAAGAAAAATCTTGTCAAATCTATGAAAATACAGCCAACAAGGAGGTTTCTATTCTATGATTCAAAAATTAATAACAACTTCTCACAAAACTGCAACTTCTATTTTAAGCATTCAAATACCCGCTTATGAAATTGAGGCAAAATATATAAATAGTACAGCTATCCCTCGCCTTTATGATACTGTACCCGATATTCAATCATGTGATGAAATTTTCTATGGCTATTTTTATGAAGATACACTTGCCGGGTTCATCTCTTTTAAAATTGAAAAAGACGAAGTTGATATTCATCGTTTAGTAGTATCACCTGATCATTTTCATAAGGGAATTGCTACAAAATTACTGCTTTATGTATTTGACATGTTCTCCCCTTCCAAAACATATATTGTACAAACAGGAAAAGAAAATACACCTGCTCTGTCTTTATATAAAAAACTTGGCTTTATTGAAGTAAAGGAGATCATATTACCCGATGGAGTCGTGTTAACCTCACTTAAAAAATCAGAAAACAACAAATAGTTTGACTCATCATTTTATTTATGTTATCTTTTACTTTATAAAACCTTTTGCTGAGTCCAAAATTTGGAGCGGGGGAACCATTTTTGTAGCTTTGCTACTTGGGGCGAATCTTATTTAAGTAGGGAAACTCTCACTTCCCGAGTCCGACAGCTAACCTCGTAAGCGTAATGGGAGAGGAAGGTGCTTTTTGCCTATGTTACACATTTTGCCTCCTTAATAATAAATATGGGATCGATACCAAATAGTCACCTATATTTATAGAAAAGGAGAAATGTATAATGTTACGTTTATCTGATCACGCAATAAAAATGATGGAGCAAAGACTTCGAATAGAAAAACAACGCACATATCAAGCAAATAAAGTTGTAGATAACTTACATCACAAATACTTCTTTCAACATATTTTTCAACCGAAAAGATAAAGAAACCATACGTATAGTATAATGTAATACAAAAAGCTTTGCGATTCTAAATCGCAAAGCTTTTTGTATTACTATTAAAAATAATTTTCCATTAACTTATTCATCCAATCTGGCACACGAGCATTTTCTCTTGTATCAAAAGCAGCAATATATGGTTTTATATCTAAAATTGCCGTTCGATCATTAGCGTCTAATCCTTGCACAGTCATAACGTTATTATCAATTGATAATATTTCAACAGTAGTAATTCCAATAGGGTTTGGGCGATGCTTTGTCCGCTGAGCAAAACATCCCTTTTCATCAAAATCACTTAATCCCCTTGGCTTTCTAGCCCACAAATGTTTGTTTTCTTCTTGAAAATCATTCATATAAAAAATAACAATTGCATGAGGATAATCCTCAAGACCTGCTAATCCTCCAATATACTCTGGATATATTTTGATGTTTGAAATAATACTCCCCCAATTACAATACACTTTCTCATCTATAGAAGATTGTACTTCACCAATCTTCACCATACTCACATGAACCATTTTCCTCCCCCTTCATATAACACTACCTACTTTCTCGCCTTCACAATAAAAGTAGTTGGCACCATCCTAGCTTTATATAAAGAATAATACTTCGTAGAAGGTTCAGCTATTTCTTCAGCAAATGTACTAGCTGGTTCAGGCTCTTCAATCCTCTCAATTGTAAATCCCGCTCTATGTAACTCATTTATGTATGTACTCATTTTTCTTTTATATAATGTTGCTTGTACATCCTCCCCTTTAAATGTTTCAAACGTAATAGGAGTTTCTTCATGATAAGACGAACTTAAAGCAATCTCCTCTGTTCCATACATTAAGTTTGAATATACGGGATGCTCCCAGCTAAAAACAAAGCTTCCTCCTGGCTTTACATATGAATATATCAGTTCCAACGTTTTTCTTAAATCCGAAGTCCATCCTAATGCATAAATGGAGTATACAATATCAAAATAATCTTTCGGTATATCCCCTTCTTCTTCCATTGCTCCACATATTAACTTTGAATCCCAACTCTTTAACGTTTCATTCGCTGTTTTAATTTGCTCACTTGAAAGATCAAGCCCCCATACTTCCTCAGCGCCATGTTCAGCCATATATTGCAACGAATGCCCACTCCCACATCCAATATCAAGTACCTTTTTACCTTTAATTGAATCGAACAAATGAATTTCATCTTCAGACGCCGTATAAGGACCATATTTCGGTAAACAATCCACTTGAAAGAAATATGGTGCAACTGTATCCCAACACTTTTTATTTAAAGCTAACATTTGTGTACCCTTCATATGCTACATTCCCCCATCCAATTTTCTTCCCCATAATATAAATTAGACATTATAACCCGATCTCCCTTTTCTCTTCGCCCTGTAATTTTTTACTTTCGCGATTGTTCCACATGCTCTTCCTCCTTCTTCTCCAGCATACATACCGCACCATCTTTTACTTCCATTTCGTGAATTGTCATAAAATACCCAGCGGCAATCTGGACATGCTTTTAACCTCCCCCATAAATTTTCTTGAACTGCTATTAAAACAATGCTTAATACTTTTGTATATACAGTTTCTTCATGTATCGGTTCATATGTAATACCTTTCATATCTTCCTTTATATATACATGAAATGGATATTTCTCTAACCACTTTTGCAACGATCCTTCTCCTTCAATTGTCATCCGAATATCTTCTCGAAAACTTTTTAATTCCTCTATCGTATGAAATGGAAACTCTTCATGAAAATATTCTTTCATAAAGAGCTTTATATCCTCTTCTGTTTGCAGCAAATCAATTGCTTCTCTCGTATCGTTTGGTATTCTCCATGTATTTAAAAATTCTCGAATATACTCTAATTCGTTTGGTGCGTTTTGGCTCAATTCCATTCACCTTCTTCTTAAAATTTACTTTTTTCTGACTTTGTGTATAATTATAATATAAAATAGTTAACCATCAAATGATTTTACTGGTTACATAATTAGGAGGGGTTTTATGAAAAGTTTCTCAATACCGATACGTTTCATGCTTATTTCTTCATTTTTTATGTCTTTTGGGTATTTTGCAGTATACGCATTTTTAGCTATTTATCTATTAAGCTTTCTTCATTTTTCAACTTTTCAAGTCGGAACAGTGTTGACAGTTATAATAATTACATCACGGGTTATCCCTTTATTCTCAGGTTTAATTGCTGACAAAATAGGCTATATCATTATGATGATAGCCGGATTATTTTTAAGAGGAATCGGATTTATCGCTTTAGGAATATGCTCTGATTTCTATACAGTTTCTATTTCTTCTGCACTTATTGGCTTCGGAACTGCATTTTACGAACCTGCTGCGCGCGCTATATTTGGCTCACAGCCAGCTCATTTGCGAAAAAATTTATTTACATATTTAAACCTTAGCTTTAATTGCGGTGCAATAATCGGACCAATTGCAGGAGGGTTCTTACTCTTACTCGATCCAATCTATGCTTTCTCTCTAACAGGGTCTCTTATGCTGTTATTTGCTTTAATCTTTTACTTACTTAAAAACCACTTCCAAGTCACTACTGAAAGTACGTCTATTGCATTAGGAATACAGACTATCTTACAAAACAAGTCTTTCCTTCTGTTTTCATTTATCATGATCTTCTTCTATATTATGTTTACTCAGCTTACTGTCGCACTTCCACTTCATATGAAAAACATTAGTAATAGCAATCAGCTTGCTACATTAGTCATTACGATAAATGCAATAACAGGCGTCATATTTATGGTGTTATTTCGAAAACTCTTTCACAAATACAACACGCTTTCATTTATTAAATACGGTATTTTATTAATGAGTATTTCCTTTTTACTCATCCCTTTATTTCAACACCCATATTGGCTATTTATTTGTGTAATTTTCTTTACAATTGGTGAAACACTCGTATTACCTAACGCTGATATCGCTATTGCAAATTACAGTAATGAATCATATACAGCTACTTTCTTCGGATTTTATCAATTATCACTCGCATTTGGTTTTATCATCGGTAATTATACCGGTACATGGTTTAAATCCAAATTAAACGGAATGTATACACCATGGCTTATTTTCGGGGGAATAGGACTTATTGGTTTTATTTCACTTCATATTTTAAATATAAAAAAAGAGCGCTCTAAAGAAGATATATACCTACTAGAAAAATATTGATACTCAACAATAAGTAAACTTTTCAATCTCCCTTAAATTTGATTTACACCCTGCCCTGATTTACATATTATGGTACAATCAAAAGAGTACTAGCTAAACATTTACGCTCCACACTAGCAGTCTAACAATGCCAAAATCAAAAATTACATAGAATCGGGGGGATGTTATGAAAAAGAAATTAATTGTTCTTCTATTCACCGGAATCATATTATCCGGATGTTCAGCTATTGCAGAAAATTCTTTAGAAACCGGAAACGGCAGTATGGCATTATTAACACCAACGATTACAACAAAAGATAATGAATTAGAAATTAAGACTGAAGGTATTGATGAAAATAAAGTAACTTTTATTTATGTTGCTAATAAAAAAGTGTTGGAACAGAAGATAAAGAATGGTGAATCCTACAAGCTTAACATTAAAGATATCGAACACGCTCATAGGACAGACTACAAACCTAAAGTTCAACTTTTGCAAACGAAAGATGATCATAATGATGGAGAAATAGTTACCTTTAAACAAGTTAGATATACGGTTAAAAACTAATTTTAAAGTTGTTTCATTATAAATAACAGTGGATAAATGTAAGGGGTGCTAACATGAAAAAACGATGGATTTCTTGGTGGATCGGTAACATATTTTGGATTATCGTTTTTGGAATATGGGCCGCTATTATTTGGCTACGAGATGTTGATGGTGCTGGTGTTATTCAAACACCCGAAATTAAATCCATATCACTTATCGTTTTATTAATCGCGTTTATCATACCGGTATTTTTTCAAGTTATATGGCTAATTATTAATTTGAGGATGAGCAGAAAAAATAATTATACGATTTAGTTTTTCAATTAACAATAGAAAAGAGAGGAATCTACATCAAAATAGATTCCTCCCTTTTACATTTGGACTTATACTGCGCTTTTCATGCAGCACTACTCCTCTTTTTTTTAAGATGCATGTTCATCTTTCTTCTTCATTAACGCTCTTTTCTTCATCGCCTTCGTTAAATATCCGCCTTTAAATGAACGAATTTCATAAGAAGACATAAACGCTTTCGGTGCAATTTCATTAATAATTTCTAACAGTTCTTTTTCTCTAGAACGCTTTGCAACGATATCTAAGCGATAACGGATAGAATTAATACCTTCGCCTTCAAATACTGTAACGCCAAATCCAGAGTGACGTAATTCATCTACTAATTCATTACAACGGTCTAGTAAACTAACTTGATACGTAATATAACCAATTGCTAATTTATTCTCTATATAACCGCCTAATAACAGTCCCGCACTAAAGCCAATGACATAGGCAACGATGTTCATCCAATTTGATAAATCTTGAAACACAATACCTAAACTGACAATGTAAATAGCTCCTTCTAACAATCCTACGCCAGCAGCGGATCTTGTTTGATTCTTTACAAGCAAAATCGTACGGATTGTTAAAATGGGAACGTAAATAATTTGAAGCACAAAAATAAGTAGCGCTTGTAACATTGGTATCCACCTCTTTCAAAAAGTCTTTTGTCATGATAACATACATAACCTTTAGAAATCGATGGGTTTTTAAATTTTTTTTTATTATTTTTCATACTATTGAAAAACGTAAAAAAGAAGCGTATTATATTTGTCGTTAATTTGGTTATTTGTATCATATCAATAAAATAAAAAGGAACCCCAATTAGGTCCCTTTCATCATAGCTCTATGTTTTTCGAAGCATGTTCCCTTTTCTTCTCTTCTTCTTTCACTACCTGCATATTTGCATAAGCTAAATTCGCAATCATTAAAAAGTGACCACCTAAAATGCCTGTACCGAATGCCCACATTTCCATTTCATGTTCAATTTCATACATGATGATAGCTCCTAAAATGGCAGCTGCAAATCGGTTTAAAACTCCTAATCCTGGAGCCTTTTCCTTCATTACGATACTTTTCCCGAGTTTCTCTACTCTGCGAGCTAATAACCAAAGGCAATATGCACTTACAGCTAATCCGATACCAAACCCTGTTACTTGTTTTCCAAACGGAGTAATCGTCCACATAAGTAGTAAACCACTAAAGATCACATACAATTGTAATCGATATACACGTAAGGCTTCTTGAATCAAAATATCCGCTCCTAAGTTCTCATTTTTTTGTACTTTAGAAGAAAAGCAGCAACCTACACAGTTGCTGCTTTCTCTTCTTCTTGTTCCTCTTCCATCTTACGAATTTCAACACGTTTAATTTGGTAAGCGTCTTTTTCTAACACTTTAAATTCATAACCTTCCGCCTCAACGTGTTGTCCTTCTTCGATTTCATGATTTTGCATCATAATCCATCCACCGATTGTATCCACATCATCTTCTTCAATGTGTAATCCAAATAAATCTTTCACTTCTGAGATAAGCACTTTTCCATCAACAATGATATGTTGCTCGTTCACATGTTGAATTGGTGGTGCTTCATCCTCATCATATTCATCACGAATTTCGCCGACGATTTCCTCCAAGATATCTTCAAGCGTTACAATTCCAGCTGTCCCTCCGTACTCATCATATAAAACAGCCATCGGAATTCGCTTCTTCTGCATTTGAAGTAATAAATCGTGAATTGGAGTCGTTTCCATCACTTCAATAATCGGACGCATATACGAGCGAATTGATGATAAATCTTTTTGATCCTCGGTCATATATCGAATAAAGAAATCTTTTACGTTGACCATACCGATAATATCATCTTTATCTTCTCCAAAAATCGGATAACGTGTGTATCGCTCATTTTGGATTACTTTCATGTGTTCTTCTACTGAATCTTCCAGATAGAAACCAATGATTTCTGTTCGCGGTACCATAATCTCTTTTGCAATACGATTATCAAATTCAAAAATGTTATTTACATACTTGTATTCAGCCTGATTAATTTCGCCACTTTCATAGCTATCTGAAAGGATAAGGCGTAATTCTTCCTCTGTATGAGCTACTTCATGTTCTGAAGCTGGTTTTAAACCGAATAAGCCAGTTACAACACGCGCTGAACCGTTCAATACCCAAATAAATGGATACATCACTTTATAGAACATCATTAATGGACCCGCCAATAATAACGTTACCCTTTCAGCCTTTTGAATTGCCATCGTTTTTGGAGCTAATTCTCCTACTACAACGTGTAAATACGTCATAATCATAAAAGCAAGACCAAATGTTAATACTGATGAAATAGAAGGATTTAAGTTCCATTTCTCAAATAACGGGTGTAATAACTTTTCAATTGTCGGTTCACCTAACCAACCTAATCCCATAGCTGTAACTGTAATACCTAATTGACAAGCAGATAAATATTCATCTAAATTTGTTGTTACTTTTTTCGCTGCTAAAGCACCGCGTTTTCCTTCTGCAACAAGCTGATCAATACGACTTGAACGTACTTTTACAATCGCAAACTCAGCTGCTACGAAAAATCCAGTAAATGCGATTAAAATCGCAACCATGACTAAATTAAATATTTCCAATGAATCCCCTTAGTAAAAAAACTAAGGTGTCCACCTCCTGTATACTATAATGTTTTCTTATTTCTTTCTTAGAAAACATAGCCCGATACAAAAATTAAAGAGGTCGGATTTCACTTTTTCTATAATAATAGAGCAAGTGTCTGTATTAAAGCTGTCGTTTGACCAGATAAAGATTTCGATATTTTTTCACGTTGTGAATCAGTCAATCCATCTAAAAGCGGCTTTAACTCTGTTAACTCTGCTTCTAATCGATGAATATGGTCTGTCACTTCATTCACTTGTTTCGAAACGTGTTCATTGATACCGAGCAGCTTCTTCTTCTCCTCGATTTTCTCTTTAATCTCACAAAGCGGCATATGCATTTCTTTGCACTTCTCAATAAATTGTAATGTCTCAACTGCTGTTTCGTCGTAATAGCGATAATTAGATTGAGATCGCTCCGCTTTTAAGATACCTAGATTCGTATAATAATCAATCGTTCGTTTCGACACGTGAGCCATGAGAGCCAACTGTCCGATTCGATACACCTTCCCAACGATCTTCCCCCCTTGTTTATATTACTAACATCATACAATACATAAACTGTACAGTCAAACGTGACGGTTTACTATTCATAATTTATACACAATTCCACACACATCTAAGTATGTAGTATATTCACAATCTATAACTCTATCTATATAGTTAGATTGCTGTTTTTTCGATATACTGATACTAAAATAGGAAAATGGAATTCCCCGTTCCTTTCAACCTTTCTTACTGTAAAACATATGATAATAATAGTGAAATACAATCATTATTTATGCAATTGGAGGAGATTAAAATCACTAGGACAGTTATCTCTCACTTTTATAACGAGGAGTATTTATTACCATGGTGGCTTATGCATCACACAAAAATATTCGATCACGGTATTTTAATTAATAGAGGTTCTACAGATCGTTCCGTAGAGATTTGCAAATTATTTGCTCCCCACTGGGAAGTACGAGATTCAAGATTTCTTGAATTCGATCCCACTAATACTGACATTGAAGTAATGGAAATTGAAAGAGAAGTTTCAGGTTGGAAGATGGTATTAAATACTACAGAATTTCTTTGTTGTAATAATGTAGAAGAATTTTTCTCATCACTTCATACGTTAGGCCAAAATATGTATGCGATTAGAATGATTGTCATGATTGACAAGCATGATTACAATTATTCAAAACTAAGATACTCCATTCCTTTAGTAGAACAACGATATCACGGGCTCTTTCCTTATAAACCAGAAATCGGCTGTGCCTGGAGATTTATACACAACCATCTTGATGGTGCATATTTACCAGGCAGACATTTTTCTCGGCACCAACCTATCGTTTATAACTCTCCTTCATTCATTTTCAAATTTTATTTTAGCCCTTGGAACGAACATACAAAGGCAAGAAAACTACAAATTACACCTACCCTTTCAAAAAAAGGTATTCGAATGGGACTCCAAAAACATTATGGTCAGTCCTCTGAGGAACTTGAAACCCTATTTTTATACCTTAGCAACTCAACACAAGACCTACGTAACCACCCTGAATACCAACAATTATTCCCTAAATTCAAACCTTAATATTTCTCACCCTATTATATTCCACACATTTTTACACACTTAGCTAAAAACCATACCATTTGTATTTCATATGAATACTGTATATATTATAAATTTTTATTTTAGGAGGAAAAAATGAAAGCTGTTATTCTTGCTGGTGGATACGGGACAAGGATTGGGGAGGAAACACATTTAAAGCCGAAACCTATGATTGAAATTGGAACAAAACCTATTCTATGGCACATTATGAGTTTGTATAGCCATTACGGTATTACTGAATTTATTATTTGCTTAGGCTATAAAGGATATGCGATTAAAGAATTCTTTCTAAACTACAACTTACACATGTCAGATTTCACGATACATTTAAGAGATAATACAATTACTAGCCATTCTCATCGTGTAGAACCGTGGAAAGTTACACTAATCGATACTGGTGTAAATACCGAAACGGGAGGACGAGTGAAAAGAATTCAAAATTTTGTTGGAGACGAACCTTTCTGCCTCACTTATGGTGATGGATTAAGTAACGTAAATATAAAAGAACTTATTGCATTTCATAAAAAACATGGAAAAATGGCAACTGTTACCGCCGTACAACCTCCTGGTAGATTCGGTTCTCTCATATTAGATAAACAGTCTGTAACATCTTTTCAAGAGAAGCCACTCGGGGATGGCGGATGGGTTAACGGTGGATTTTTCGTTTTAAACCCTGAAGTTTTCAATTACATTAGTGGAGATAAGTCTGTTTTTGAAACAGACACTTTAGTTCAGTTAGTAAACAAAAACGAACTATCAGCATATCAACATACTGGTTTTTGGCATCCGATGGATACATTGCGCGATAAAAATAAATTAGTCGAGCTATGGGAAAGTAATAACGCTCCGTGGAAGGTTTGGTAATATGGCTTCTTCATCTTTTTGGAATAAGAAAAAAGTATTTATTACGGGACATACTGGATTTAAAGGCTCTTGGCTCACCCTTTTCTTAACTTCTTTAGGTGCAGAAGTAGTTGGCTTTTCTTCTCACCCCCCATCGATTCCTAATCTTTTTGAACAATGTAACGTAGCAAAAGAGTGCATAACAATTCATGGCGACATTACAGATTACGATTCTTTATTACACGCCCTAAAACATCATAACCCTGACATACTATTTCATTTAGCTGCCCAGCCAATCGTCACCAAATCATATAAAAATCCTATCGAAACATTTAAAACGAATGTTTTAGGCACTGTTCACGTATTAGAAGCTGCAAAACATATAGAAAGTATACGTGGCATCATTAATGTTACAAGTGATAAATGTTATGAAAATGATGGGAGCGGTAACCGGGCATTCGTGGAAATTGACCGACTAGGAGGTTTCGACCCTTATAGTGCTAGTAAAGCTTGCGCTGAAATAGTGGCAACATCCTATCAAAAATCATTCTTCCGTACTAATACTCAGAAACTCGCCTCAGTAAGAGCAGGTAACGTCATCGGTGGTGGGGATTGGGCAGAAGACCGATTATTCCCAGACGTCATTCGTGCATATTTACAAGATGCTACGTTAACTATTAGAAACAAAAACGCTATTCGCCCGTGGCAACACGTATTAGATCCTTTACACGGCTATATCCTTTTAGCTGAAAAACTTTGGACAGACGCTGAATATGCAGAAGCATGGAATTTCGGCCCGTTGAACGAACCTAACAGAACCGTTCACGATGTCATTCAATCTGTAATAAAATTATGGAATAAACAACTAACAATCACTTCCCCCTCTACAAACACTCCTTATGAATCGCCTGTTTTAACACTCGATAGTACAAAAGCAGTAACTAAACTCGGCTGGACTCCTAAGTTATCAACAGATAAGGCTATCACTTGGACTGTTGATTGGTACAAAAAATATGCATCTGGTGAAAATATCGAATCTTTCACGCGACAACAAATCGATGCATTCAAAAATTTATAAGGGGGCTATAAAATGGAACAGAAAAAATGCCGTTTTTGCCACTCATTACTCAGCAACACTTTTTTAGATTTAGGTGTTTCTCCTCTCGCTAACTCATTTGTTTCTCCAGAAAACTCATATAAAATGGAACCATTTTATCCATTGCACACATTTGTTTGTCACTCTTGTTTACTCGTACAATTAGATGAATTTGAATCTCCACACAATATTTTTCATGACTATTTATACTTTAGCTCTTACTCATCAAGCTGGCTACTGCATGCTAAACAATATGTAGAAATGGCGATTAAGCGCTTCTGCTTAAAGAAACATTCAAAGGTTGTTGAAATCGCGAGTAACGACGGGTACTTATTACAATACTTTCAAAAAGAACATATCGAAACGCTAGGAATTGAACCAGCAAAAAATGTAGCAGAAATCGCTATCCAAAAAGGAATCCCTACTGAAGTGAATTTTTTCAGCAACGACTTAGCAAAAAAATTACCGCAAGCAGATTTAATCATCGCTAATAACGTATTAGCACACGTTCCGAACTTACATGATTTTGTGGCAGGTTTAAAAACGTTATTAAAACAAGACGGAACAATAACAATTGAATTCCCGCACTTATTAAATCTCATATCCTTTAAACAGTTTGATACGATATACCATGAGCACTTCTCCTATTTCTCACTTATAAACCTGCAAAAAGTTTTATCTCACCATCATTTACAAATTGTCGATGTAGAAGAACTTGCAACGCACGGTGGTTCCTTACGTATTTTTGTAAAACATCATAGTGACGAATCAACTATCCATTCTAGTGTTACAAAATTAATCCAAAAAGAAGTGGATCACGGGCTAAATACATTAGATTGTTATCTCCTTTTTTCTAAACGCATCGAACAATTGAAAATAAATATTTTACAGTTTTTTATCGAAGCGAAAGCTTTAAACAAACAAATTATCGGTTACGGTGCGCCAGCTAAAGGAAACACCCTTTTAAATTATTGCGGGATAGGAAAAGAATTTCTAGCTTATACAGTAGATAAAAACCCTCATAAACAAAATCTCCTTCTACCAGGAACCCGCATTCCAATAAAATCTCCAGAAGAAATAAAACGTACAAAACCTGATTACATTCTTATACTTCCTTGGAATTTAAAAGACGAGATTATGAAAGAATGCTCTTTCATTCGTGAGTGGGGCGGCAAATTTTTAGTAACAATACCAGAAGTTGAGGTAATTGAGCCATGAAAAAAATCCTTGTAACAGGCGGTAGCGGATGGATTGGTAAATATGTTGTACATTCTCTTATTCAAAAGGGCTATGAAGTGCACGCCACTTACAATACAAATAAGCCTTCCCATCTTTCTTGCCATTGGCATAAAGTCAACTTACTTTGCGATGAAGAAGTAAAAAAACTCATTTACGACATGAAGCCTAGTCATCTCATTCATTTAGCTTGGGAAGCAGTGCCGCCAGCGTGTTATGTATCTATCAATAATTACTATTGGCTTACATCCAGTATCTCATTGATTCAACACTTCACAACATGCGGCGGAAAGCGAATCGTCGTTGCAGGCACTGGTGCAGAGTATGAATGGTTTAACGGCGTACTATTTGAAGATTCACCGCTTCTTTCCTATAAAACACCGTATTCATTATGTAAAAACGCACTACACTCCTGGCTACAAACGTACGCTGAGCAATCAGGCCTCAGCATGTGTTGGGGCCGTATTTTTCATATGTATGGCCCTCATGAACAGGGGAATCGGCTCGTTTCTAACATTATCACTTCTTTATTAAAAAATGAGGAAGCACTATGTACACATGGAAAACAATCAAGAGATTTCCTCCATGTGAGCGACGTCGCTCATGCTCTCGTAACGATATTAGAACACGACGTTACAGGCACAATCAATATCGCTTCTGGTCAATCTGTACAAATTAAAGAATTAGCATCTATCATTGGGACAAAGATAGGAAAAGAGCATTTAATTAAACTGGGTGCAATCCCTTTCTCTAAAGATGAACCTTTATTTGTCGGCGTTCATGTAGAGCGTTTAAAAACTGAAGTAAACTGGAAACCGACATACGATCTAAATACAGGAATCGAAGAAACAATTTCATGGTGGGAATCATTTATACAAAAGCATAACGGTACGCATCACTAAAACGTAAATCCTTCGTCCCTCTTGCTAATTCCTTATACCATTCTTCTAATCTTTCCGGCGTAATAATATGGTGTGTACCCATCCCCCGATCCTTACTAGCTTCAGAAAGGGTCGGACCAATTTGTAATTTCCTCTTTCTCATCGCATCGTTCCACGGACTAAACCCAAACCATAATATACAAGCAAGAGGCGGATAAATCATAGATTCATGCGCAGATAAATGTCTTCCAACTGTATAACTTCCGTGTTCATGATTATGAATAAATCTACCTCTTCTCCATAACGTCCATTCTTCTGGTAAATAACCGTGAAATCGCTGTTTCATTAAAGGTATTCCAAAGTTAAGTTCCGGATAATTGTAGTTAGGATCATCGACCATAACAAGCCCTTCCAGCCAATACATCCTTCCTCCCAATTCATGAAGTGAATTCCAAAATTGATTTTTATCTTGCACACAAAGAAACTCGGTCGTATTTAAAATCATTTTCCATCCCTTTACTTCTTGTTCCACCCTCATTACTTCATGATCTGTCGCTAATGCATCAAATTCTGGATTTGCAGAATCTCGTACTTCCCAGTGTGGCGCGAACTTTTTACAAATTTCAACCGAACGATCTGTTGAACCTTTATTAATTAAAATGCCATGATCAAATAGTTTCGTATGATGAGCAAGCCACCACGGTAATAAATACTCTTCGTTATAAAAATGAGAAATAACGGTTGTAGTTATAATAATCTCCTCTTTCTCTATTAATCTATTTTTCATCCTACAACCAATATACTCATAAACTAAAAATATGTTTCCTATATTAATGACCAAATAGTATTACTAATATTTTTGTAAGTTTTCCTTCGGTACCCAGCCATCCTCACCACCTGTTTTTTCGCACCAAACCCATCCATTCAATTCTTCTAATCCAATCAATCTTTCTCCAATACTTACATTTAATTCTTTGGCAGTATATTGTTTCGTAATGATTTCTACATCAGTTGTATTTTTCATTATAATTTGCTCCGGAACCCACCCTTTCCGGTCATATTTCTCTTCGTGACAAAACATCCAGTTTTCCCAATTTTCAGGACCATCGTAACTCTCTATCATTTTCACTACATCCCCCTCTTCTAAGCGAATTGGATCAGGATAATTGCTAACATATGATTTTATAACGATATATTTCATAACAACCTCCAATAATCAGAAAATTGAGTTATAATGTCATTATAACTTAAGAAGGAGGAATACACATGTACTACAACACTTCATTCGAAAACGATCAACCAGTAGACCGTCTATAAACTAAGACGGGCATTCATATAACACATACACTATGCCTCGTCTTAGGGAACTCATCATACCCTAAAAATAGACGGAGGTACTTTATATGAAACAAACAATTTTAGGAGCTATATGTTTATCACTAGCAGCAAGTATATGGGGCGGTATGTACGTTGTTAGTAAATATGTACTCGACTTTATCCCTCCACTAACACTCGTTTGGCTACGCTTTATCATTGCTTTTGTTGTTTTGTATATGATTTTAAAAATAGCTGAGAAAAAACAAAAGAAAACAGTAACCATTCACAAAAAAGATTGGCTCCTATTCGCTTGGATTGGATTTATCGGATATTTCATTTCGATCACTTGTCAATTTATCGGAACAAAATTATCCGACGCTCATACAGGATCTTTAGTAACATCAGCTACACCTGCATTTATGGTTATATTTGCAACGATCATTTTAAAAGAAAAACTAACCGCTCGTAGATTACTATCTACCATCATAGCGACAATCGGTGTCATTATCGTAATCGGATGGGATACTGAAATTGGCTCCTATTTTATCGGTACAATCATATTAGTTGGAGCAGCTATTACGTGGGCTCTACTATCTATTTATGTAAAAATTGCTTCAGCTCGATTTTCATCTTTAGTGATTACAACGTACGCTATATTCTTTTCACTCTTTTTTATTACACCTTTTATGGTATGGGAATTTCAATCAAACCCAATTGAACATATGAACCTATATGTAGTATTAGGCGTACTTTATTTAGGAATCGTCTCAACTGCAGGTGCCTTTTTCCTTTGGAATAAAGGATTAGAATTAATGGATGCAAGCATCGGTTCTTTATTTTTCTTCTTCCAACCTATTGTTGGATCATTGCTTGGTTGGCTCTTATTAAATGAGACATTAAATAGTAACTTTTTTATTGGTGGTATTCTTATTATATGTAGTGTTTTTATTACTACTTTTGAAAAGAAATAAAAAACAGGCAGAGATTAATTTATAGAGATAATAATGTCATAAAAAAACGCTAATCATGTTCTAGAATAACGAAGGCAATAGAAAAACACGCATTAATTTTTTACAATATTGCAGAAAACAGAGGAGTTATGGAATCAGTAATTATAGGGAGGCTAAGCGATGAGAGTAGGAATCATAGGAGGTGGCTTTGGTTTAGCAGTTCAAGCACCTATAATAAATACTCATCCTAAGATGAATGTTTCTGCTATTAGCACAATGATACGTCATCAAGTGCCAAAAAATTTATCAACTGCAGACGATTCTCCAGTTCATTATACAGACTGGACCAAAATGTTAGATTTAGAAGAGTTGGACCTTGTATTTGTTAGTTCTCTTCCGATTTATCATTTTGAAATGGTTAAATACGCATTAAACAAAGGTATACATGTAGTGTGTGAGAAACCTTTTACAATGAATAGTGTGGAATCAGAAGAGTTGCTAAGGTTATCTAGTGATACTAATACAAAGGTATTTATTGATTTTGAATGGCGATATCATCCTGCTCGCCAAAAGGTCAAAGAACTTATAAGCGAAGTTGGTGACATCCTTCATTTTGAATATCATATTTCTGCCTCTCAATACCAAAAACTTCAAACTAACAAAAGAGGGTGGATGGGAGAAAAGCAAAAGTTTGGTGGAATGTTAGGAGCTCTAGGAACACATATGGTCGATTGTCTTAGATGGCTTATTCAGGACGAAATTATAACTATCAATGGTTTCATACACACCCACGTCCCAGAAGGTCCAGAAGAACTTAGAGACTCTGATGATGCCTTTTTTATTCATGGTAAAATAGAAGGAAATTGTACCTTTTCAATTCAACTTATCTCAGGAATTCATCACGGATTTGGTTCAAACTTAAAAGTATTTGGAAGTCTTGGAACCATTAACTTAATTGATGATAAAACACTGTTTTTTGGCAAAGCAAGTGAAAGCCTAGAAGAAATAAAAATTGAAACATATACCCAAACCATCCCACCTTTATCGTCAGAGGCAAAAGCTTATTATCCAGCATTTTATCCTTTTTTAGATAAAGTTTACGAGAATATTATTTTTAATAAATCAGACAAGGATTTACCAACCATTGTAGATGGGCATGAAAATCAAATAATTATAGATAACGTACTGTCAAATTAAATTTATTATTCAATAAAATGAAAGTATCTTAGATCACAATTCAATAACTTTATTTTACCCCCGTTCTAAATATAGGACGGGGGTATTCTTGTTTTAGGATTTAAAATTTCCGGAGTCTTTTTACCATTAAGTATCTTTGCCAATTCGTATAATTGGGTCCTGATCGTGAAAACCAATACAAATCGGTATATTCCTTTGCACTTCACTACACGCACTCATAAAACTACATACCGTTCTAGCAATTAAATACAAATTTATACCAATTGCCTTTTCATTTATATCAAAGCCATTCTCAGCATACACATCTGCTAATTCTATAGACTTCGGTCCTTCAACATCATATGTCCATTCAGAAGCCCAATCATCATCCTCTTCTTCCAGCGAAAAATACTCTTCACAAATATAAAACTGACTATCCCATTCATTATCAAGATCATATTCAAAATAAATTGCTTTTGCCTCTTCACTAGTAGCGATTTGTATAGCTTCATACAATGCTAGTCGAATACTTTCCTCATATGCTCCTAAATGAATTGCTTTAATTCTCTCTGCATAACCCTTAGACGTTAACATGCAGCAAATATCATAATACTTCCCTTCTATTTGCTCTACTGCTAACGAAAAAACATCTTCTTGCATCTCTTCTAAATACTGAAATATATCCACACTAACTACTCCTCACTCTTTACGCACCCCAATGCGATGGACGGGACAACATTTTCGGTAATTTTGTATGTTTATCCCCTCTCGCCGCATTAACTTGAACTTGCGTTAGAAAAATACTATTAGTAAAATCAGCCCCGCGAATATCTGCATCTCGCAAATCTGCCCCGATAAGGTCTGCTCCTCTTAAATTTGCTCCATTTAAGTTAGCCGCAATCAAGTAAGCTCCTCTTAAATTCGCTCCTTGCAAATCTTTCTTTTTCAAATTTGCTCCCATAAGGTCTGCGCCTCGGTGAATGATTCTTTTCTTACGCGCAGTATTCATTTCCTTCCAAACTAGTTCGCTCGTTTCTAAAAGTAAAATATTCACTTCTGCACGATGTAATGGAATATTTACTTTCATTAACTCGTCCGCATTTAAATTTGAAAGACGCTCCGTCTCTTCAATCGCTATACTTAGCTCTTTATGAATTGGCTGCGTCGCCTGTAAAAGAATCGCCTCATTCAAATACCAAAGCATTTCATGTAGCTGATGCATAACTGGAAAAGCATCATACATTTTTCTCGCATGCTTCGCATCTTTCCGCCAATCTATCCCGTTAAATGTAACTTGAGAAATTTTCTGCCCAGCGCCGAAACATTCAAATACTGTACAACCTTTGTAACCTTTTCCACGAAGATTTTTATGTATACTACATTTAAAATCTGATTTTAAATTGGAACATGGTTTCCCGCCATCTTTATTCACTGCAAAATCTACTGACGCTGCGAACGGTAATGCAACGCAACATAGACCGAAGCATTTTTCGCAGTTTGCTTTTAAATGATCGTTATGATTAGTCAAAATGTATACCCCCTGTTGTCTTTTGACTATTTCATAATATTCCAACCTTATTAAATAATCAATTTAAAAATAAACGAGCTTCTTTCATTTCAAATCATAACTTTATCATTCGATTTCCTTTCAATTGAAAAAGACAACTTCTATCCGATGAATTATAATTAAATTATAAATATTCTAACTAAAGGGAGACCTACTATGGCACTAAAAATGAAAACAAACTGTCAAATTTGCGATCAATCATTGGAACAAGATTCTGAAGCATACATTTGCGTATATGAATGTACATTTTGCGCACCATGTACAGAAGAAAGGCACAACGTTTGCCCAAACTGCGGCGGCGAGTTAGTACGCAGACCGAAAAAGAAACAATAAAAGCAAAGCGATATCGCTTTGCTTTTATTGTTTTCTGGGCATATGAAATTATATCAACGATTTTTCAAATATATCGAACACAACTTCAAATATATCAACGATTTTTTCAATATATCGACATTTCGACAAAGAATATCGACTTACCGACAAATAACGACATCCCAGCATGCATTTAGCTTCAACGCAACTTAGATATTCAAAAACTTCACACAAACAGGCTCTGGCACAACAACATCAGATTGTAAAAGAGTTAGCTTCCCTGTCGTTTCATCTCTTGAAAATAGCACAAGATTATGCGACTTTTCATTTGAAGCAACAAGAAACTTTTCAGTAGGATCTAATACAAAGTCTCTTGGCCAATTTCCTTTTGTAGATGTATGTTCAATAAATGTAAGCTGGCCTGAGTTTTCATCTACACTGAAAATAGCAATACTATTATGGCCGCGATTACCTGCATATACAAAGCGGCCATCAGAAGAAATATGAATCGCACTTCCTTGACTATTTTCATCAAATGCTTCAGGAATGGTAGAAATATACTGTAATTCTGTAAAGGCCCCTTCTGATGGGTTATATGTTAACACAATAACCTCTGAACTAAGCTCCGTCATCACATACGCATACTTTCCATTTGGATGAAAAGTAAGATGTCTCGGACCACTTCCTGGATTTACAGACAAGCTATTCACTTCTTGTAATGCACTATTTTTTATTTCATACGTAATTATTTTATCTATCCCTAAATCAACACCCACCACATATTTTTCATCAGGCGTATATCCCGCGTAATGTGCATGCGGTTTCTCTTGTCTTTCTTTGTTCGGACCTGAACCTTCATGTGCCATAATAGATGTGGCAGGATTTACAGTTCCATCTTCTTCATTAACTACAAAAGACTCGATCGTTCCTTTATGGTAATTCGCTGTAACTACCGTACGATTTCTACTATCAACACTCACATGACAAGGAGAAGCCCCTTCCACTACTTGTCTATTTTCTTCCGTTAACTCTCCCGTTTTACTATCAATCGAATAAGCAGCCACACCACCAGATTCGCCTTCCTTAACAACAGAGTAGAGATATTCATTATTTCGATTAATCGTTACATATGTAGGGTTATCCAACTTGGCCGCAAGTGTTACATGACTAATTTTCTTTGCTTCTGTGTCTAACGTAAACTTATATATTCCTTCACTATTTTCTTTCGTGTATGTTCCAACATATCCAATAAACTCTTTGTTATCCTTCATTTTCATAACCCTCTCTCCCTATATTTTTCATTCATCTTACTTCTTATAATGTTTTATGATGAAAGAGTATCCTAAAAAATCGGAGTACCTCTTTATACGTTATCATATTTTCTTGTTAAATAGCTTTTAAACCCACTTTTTTTGGTACGCTGCTATACTTTCATATTCTTCTTCCAATTGACGGGACAGACGAATATAGATTGGTGTTAAATCTTTATATTTTTCCACACTTTCCATGTTTGGTTCATGGTGGAAATTCGCACCTACCATTTCAGAAACTACATGTAACGTATCTACTTCACCTAAACTATATAAACCGAGGATTGCAGCTCCTAAGCAAGAGCTTTCGAAACTTTCCGGAACATATACATCTTGATGAAAAATATCCGCCATCATCTGTCTCCAAAGTTCCGATCTTGCAAAACCACCTGTCGCTTGAATTTTTTTCGGTTCACCAATTAGCTCTTTTAAAGCAAGAAGAACGGTGTATAAATTATAAATTACTCCTTCTAACACGGCACGGATAAGATGTTCTTTCTTATGATGCAATCCAAGTCCAAAGAAAGATCCTCGCGCATTTGCATTCCATAAAGGAGCTCTTTCTCCTGCTAAATACGGGTGAAATAATAAACCGTCGGACCCCGGACTCACTTTTGCTGCTATTTCAGTAAGCACTTCATATGGATCTTTTCCTAAGCGCTTTGCAAGTTCAATCTCTGAAGTGCCCAATTGGTCACGAGCCCATCTGAAAATCATACCACCGTTATTAACTGGACCACCGATTACCCAATGGTCTTCAGTTAACGCATAACAAAAAATTCTACCTTTTGGATCTGTTACAGGACGATTTGTTACAGCACGTATCGCACCGCTTGTACCAATTGTAACAGCCACAACGCCAGGATCTATTGCATTTACACCTAAATTGGATAGGACTCCATCACTCGCTCCTACTACAAAAGGCGTAGAAACAAGTACATTCATCTCTTTGGCAAGCTCTTCATCTAATCCTGTTAAACTGTGCGTTGTTGGAACAAGCTTTGAAAGCTTTTTATCTGTAATTCCCGCTACATGTAAAGCCTCTTCATCCCATTTTAAAGATTTTAAATTGAACATTCCTGTCGCTGATGCTATAGAATAATCAATTACATATTCTTTATATAACTTGTAAAAAACATATTCTTTAATAGAAATGAATTTATAACTTTTTGCGAATAACTCTGCCTGCTCATTCTGTAGCCAAACTAATTTCGAAAGTGGTGACATCGGATGAATTGGTGTCCCAGTCCGTAAATAAATTTCATGACCATTCATATCATTCTTTATTTTCTCTGCCCAGCCTGCACTTCTATTATCTGCCCAAGTGATACATCTCGTTAACGGTTTTCCCTTCTCATCTACAGCAATGATACTATGCATTGCCGAACTAAAAGAAACACAAAGAATATCATTTGGCTGTACATTACTCGATTGTACAGTTTCTTTAATTGTATTTATTACTGCATGAAAAATTTCTTCTGGATCTTGTTCTGCTATTTCAGGTGTAGGAGAATATAAAGGATATTCAATTCCATGACTTGCAATAACAGACCCAGCAGTAGAAAATAGAACTGATTTTGTACTAGTTGTCCCAATGTCTACACCAATCATATATTTTGTGCTCACCATTTCTTCCTCCTAACAAAAAATTACTACCGTATCCTACCATAAAAATACATTCCTTTTATCTATTGATAACGTTGTATGTTGCATTTATCTAAATAGAAACATCCCTATTTTAAATAAACATATCGAGTAGTAAAACGCCTCCAAAAGCGATAAATGAAAGTAATGTTTCTAATACCGTCCATGTTTTAAATGTTTCTTTTACTGTTAAACCTAAGTATTCTTTTACCATCCAGAACCCAGCATCGTTTACGTGTGAAAACATTAATGCTCCTGCACCTGTTGCAATGACGAGCAATTCTAAATTCACACCTGTCGCATTTTCGACGATTGGTGAAACGATACCCGCTGCTGTTGTTAAAGCGACTGTCGCTGATCCTGTCGCAATTCGAATTAATCCAGCTACCATAAATGCTAATACAATTGGAGATAGAGCTAAATGCTCAGACATTTGAGCAATAGCATTCCCTACACCACTATCGATAAGAATTTGCTTAAATCCGCCGCCAGCACCAATAATCGCAACAATTGAACCAATTGGTAATAAGCTATCTTCTGTTACCTTCTTAATCGCCTTTTTATCGATACCTTGACGAAATCCAAGAAAATAAAACGCTGCAAAACATGCAATCAATAATGCAATGATAGGACTACCAATTAATGTGACAATTTTCATCAAAGTAGTAGAAAGTGGAACATAAGGAGCTGCTGCAGCTAAAACCATTAACAGAACAGGTAACAATATAACTAAAAATGAAACTCCTATTCCTGGTAATTTCGTTGATTTTGTATTTACACGAATCAATTCTGGCTCATTTTCAGGAATTACACGTTTGTGAATCCATTTAGCGAATATAGGACCTGCAATAATCGCTGCAAAAAATGTAATAATGAGTGAATACAATAGTACCTTCCCAAGGTTCGCTTTATAAATACCAATTGCCACGATTGCCCCTGGATGCGGAGGAACAAGGCCGTGTACGACAGATAACCCAGCAATTGCTGGTAATGCTATCAATAAAATATTTTGTTTCGTTGTTTTATGAATTGAAATTACTAATGGTAGTAATATTAAGATGCCTACTTCAAAAAACACCGGAATTCCAATAATAAAACCTGCAATTAACATTGCCCATGGTAAGTTTTTTATCCCAAAGGATTTAATAAAAAACTCTGCCACTTGCATTCCAGCACCTGACTCTGCCATCATTTTCCCTAATATTGTACCTAATACTAAAATACCTACTAAATGCCCAAGAACACTTCCGACTCCCGTTTCATAAGCACTCACTATTTTATCCATTGGCATTCCAGACATAATTGCTAAAAACAAACTTGCAATCGTCAAACTAATAAACGCATGCCATCTCCACCACGATACCCCTAAAATAACAATTACAATTGATAATAATGTAATCATTAAAAGGTACATATTCATACGCAATTCCACCCCTTTATGTAAACCCTTTCAAAAATGCTATACAATGAAAAGAACCTATATAGTTCTTTCTTGAGTAAAAATTTATATATCGATATACAACTCATCTTCACAATATAATAATTTATATAAAAAGAATCTCCCTTACCAGAGATACATGTTACCTACTCTCTCTGATAAGGGGATTTCTCTTTCATCATTATAATGTTATTGTGATAAACGCTTCGCGTAAGCAAATTTTCCTTTTTTAAAAGTGAATGACGCTTTCTTCTCTTGCTGTTTTCACATAGTAAGACTCCAAACTCGGGATCCAAGTTAAACGATGAAGTTACCTAGGAATCTCCCCTCTCATGAAAAGAAATTTTCGGAAAGTCTCCTCACTTCATATATTATAATTTAGGAGCTTTCGCCCAATCCGCAGCAAATTTCTCAATACCTTGATCTGTTAATGGGTGCATAGCAAGTTGTTCAATTACTTTATAAGGAATTGTTGCAATGTGAGCACCTGCCATCGCTACACGAGTTACATGGTCTGGATGTCTAACAGAAGCGGCAATAATTTGTGTATCTAATTGATGAACATCGAATAATTCAGCAATTTTAGCAACTAATAATACGCCATCTTCAGAAATATCATCTAAGCGTCCTAAAAACGGAGAAACATACGTTGCACCTGCTCGAGCAGCTAAAAGTGCTTGGTTCACCGTGAAAATAAGGGTAACGTTCGTTTTTACACCTTTTTCAGTAAGATAGCGACAAGCTTCTAATCCTGCTAGCGTCATCGGAAGTTTGATTGTAACTTTTTCATCGCCACCGTTAATTTTAATCAGTTCTTCTGCTTGAGCAATCATTTCTTCAGCTGTCACAGCATCTGGCGTTACTTCTGCCGAAACAGATTCAACTTTCGGCACTGCCTGACAAATTTCTGCAATACGGTCTTCAAACTTAATGCCCTCTTTTGCTACTAAAGAAGGATTCGTTGTAACACCAGCTAAAACTCCAAGTTTATATGCTTTTTTTATGTCCTCAAGATTTGCAGTATCAATAAAAAACTTCATAATCTATTCCCTCCATTTTTTAAACGTTAACGAGTTATAATTTTAAGATGTTTATTTCTTTTCTACTGCATGTCCGCCAAATTCATTGCGCAGAGCTGCTACTACTTTTCCTGTAAATGTATCATTATCTAATGAGCGGTAGCGCATTAATAGAGACATTGCGATAACAGGAGTTGCTGTTTGAAGGTCTAATGCTGTTTCTACTGTCCATTTTCCTTCACCAGAAGAATGCATAACACCCTTAATTTCATCTAATTTTGCATCTTTAGAAAATGCATTTTCTGTTAATTCCATTAACCAAGAGCGAATGACTGAACCGTTGTTCCATACTCTTGATACTTTTTCATAATCGTAGTCAAATTCACTTTTCTCTAGAATCTCAAATCCTTCACCAATAGCAGCCATCATACCGTATTCAATTCCGTTGTGAACCATTTTTAAGAAGTGACCACTACCAGCTTTTCCAGCATATAAGTATCCATTTTCTACAGCAGTATCACGGAAGATAGGTTCAACGATATCCCAAGCTTCTTGATCTCCTCCGATCATATAACAAGCACCATTACGAGCGCCTTCCATTCCGCCAGAAGTTCCTGCATCCATAAAGTGAATGCCATCTTTCTTTAGTTGCTCATATCGGCGAATGGACTCTTTATAGTGTGAATTACCCGCTTCAATTAAAATATCTCCTTTTGATAAAAGTGGTGTAACCTCATCAATAACAGAATCAACAACAGCGTGTGGTACCATAACCCAAAGAACTCTTGGTGATTGTAATGACTGAACAAGTTCATTTAAGCTAGATGTACCTGTAGCCCCGTACTCTTTCATTTCTTCCACTGCACTTGCATTTAAATCAAATGCTACTACTTCATGTTTATGATCCATTAAATTTTTCCCTAAATTTAATCCCATTTTACCTAACCCAATTAATCCTACTTGCATAATATAATTCCTCCTCAAATCATCTTTTATTAAAAATCCATATCACTACAATCTGGAATACCTTTCAGCACTGAAATGTTAGTACGTACAGAAAGGTATTCACAGTCATAGCTTAAGAATTCAACACATTTTTTGTAATTTGAACAACATTTTCTGTCGTAAATCCAAATAGATTCATGACTTCAGCTCCAGTTCCTGAAGCTCCAAATGTTTCAATTGATAGCACTTTTCCTTCTTGTCCTACATAACGCTCCCAGCCGAGAGATACACCCATCTCAAGAGATACTCGTTTCGTTACAGAAGACGGAAGAACGGATTCTTTATATTCTTTCGATTGACGATCGAATAACTCCCAGCTCGGCATTGCAACGATGCGAACAGAAACTTGATCTTCTTCTAATTTTGCTTTCGCACTAGCAGCTAAGGATACTTCAGAACCTGTCGCAATTAAAATTACATCCGGATTTTCATTCGTTTGTGTTAATACGTAAGCTCCTTTAGAAAGATTCTCTATGTTCGCTTTCGTTTCATGAAACACCGGTAAATTTTGACGGCTCAGTACTAAAACGACTGGACCTTCCGTTTGCTGTAAAGCATAAGCCCACGCACTTGCTGTTTCATTTGCATCTGACGGGCGGATAACTGTTAAACCAGGAATTGCCCGAAGAGCTGCCAAATGTTCGATTGGTTCATGCGTTGGACCATCTTCTCCTACAGCAATCGAATCATGTGTAAATACGTACGTAACAGGTAACTTTTGCAATGCAGCCAGTCGAATCGATGGACGAAGATAATCGTTAAATACAAAGAATGTACTTACGAACGGCTTTACTCCTCCATGAAGTGCCAGTCCATTCGCTGCCGCGCCCATTGCATGTTCACGTACACCGAAGTATATATTTCGGCCAGCATACGATTCTACTGCGTACACCGCTTCCCCTTTTATATCTGTCATCGTAGAATGAGAAAGATCCGCACTTCCACCGAAAATAGAAGGAATCGATTTCACGTAATGATTAATAGCTTCCCCACTTGCAACACGAGTAGAAATCGTTTTTTCAGTATCAAAGGATAGAATGTCTTTCGCTTCGATTAAAACCTCACCTGTAATCGCTTTTTCTAATTCATCTGCTAGTGCTGGATTCGACTCTCTATATACGTTGAACTGCTCATTCCATTTGTTCTCTTTTTCAATACCTTTTTGTTTCAGTTCATTAAAATGAGCTGTTACTTCTTCAGGTACAAAGAAATCTTCCTCATAATGCCAACCATACGCTTGTTTTGTCGCTGTCGCTTCTTCTACTCCAAGCGGGTTACCATGTGCTTTGTTCGTTCCAGCAACTTTTGGACTTCCGTAACCTATAATCGTTCTAATTTCTATAAGAGTAGGTTGGTCCGTATTGTCTTTCGCTAATTGAATCGCTTTTGTAATCGCATCAACATCGTTTCCATCCTCAACTCTTACATATTGCCAATGTGCAGATTCTACCCTTTTCTGCATATCTTCAGAGAAAGCAATGTTTAATTCTCCATCAAGTGAAATTTCATTTGAATCATACAGTACAATTAACTTACCAAGTTTCATATGACCTGCCATTGACATCGCTTCATAAGCGACACCCTCCATTAAGTCACCGTCTCCAACTAAAGCGTACGTATTGTGATCTATAATAGAGTGACCATCCTTATTGAACTTCGCTGCTAAATGAGCTTCCGCCATTGCCATCCCAACAGCATTTGCAATGCCTTGTCCTAACGGGCCTGTAGTCGCTTCAACTCCAGAAGTGTGACCAAACTCAGGATGTCCTGGTGTTTTACTATTTAACTTTCTAAAACTTTTCAAATCATCAATTGAAACGTCATATCCAGCTAAATGAAGTAGGCTATATAATAAGCTAGATCCATGTCCAGCCGATAAAACGAATCGATCACGGTTAAACCATTTTGGATGATTCGGATTATGATTTAAATGATTCGCCCATAATGCATAAGCCATCGGTGCTGCGCCCATCGGAAGACCTGGATGACCTGAATTTGCCGCATTAATAGCATCAATCGATAACGTACGAAGTGTATTCACTGCTAATTGATTTATGTTTTGTGTCATAATAATCGTCCCCCTAAATGCTTTCATGAAAGAAAGTACTTATTTTTCCGTTTCTTGATCTAACCACCATTTAAATCCACTTTCTTGCAATAATTCATGAGACGCATCTGGACCATATGAACCAGACTCATATTCATGAAGTGGTAATAAGTTTTCCTCGAATGCTTCAAGAATTGGTTGTACCCATTCCCATGACAATTCAACTTCTCTCCAATGTGCAAAGAATGTAGCGTCTCCACTTACAGCATCATGAATAAGTCTTTCATACGCTTCAGGCACTCCCACATCTGCTTGCTCGCAAGTAAAGTTAATACGCATCGGTTCAATTTCTCCATTTTTCAATGGATTTTTACTATTTAACTGTAATGAAACATTCTCACCTGGGCTAATTTCAATTATTAATAAGTTAGGTGCTGCATTTGGATTATTATCTTGATATTGCTGTTTTAGCGTATTTTTAAATTCGATTACAATACGAGTAGATTTTTCTTTCATTCGTTTGCCTGTTCGTATATAGAAGGGAACGTCAGTCCAAAACGGATTATCGATCCATAAACGAGCAGCAACAAATGTGTCTATATTAGAAGAAGGATTTACTCCTGGCTCCTCTTTATATGCTACAACTTGCTCGCCTTTTATCTCTCCTGAAGCGTATTGTCCGCGAATGATATGGTTTTGAACGTCTTCTTTTTTCACTTTACGAAGCGTCTCCATTACCTTTCGCTTTTCCTCTCGAATTTCACATGCATTAACCTTTTCCGGCAGATTCATAGCAGTCATCATTAATATTTGTAACATATGATTTTGAACCATATCTCGAATGGCTCCTGCCTGATCATAATATCCTGCTCTTTCTTCAACCCCAACTGTTTCACTCGCTGTAATTTGTACATTCGCTATATGTTCTTTATTCCAAATCGATTGGAGAACAGGATTTGCAAACTCTAGTGCTTCAAGGTTTTGAATCATCGGCTTACCTAAATAATGATCAATACGGTATATCTCATCTTCTTCAAACGTGCGACTAAGCTTATCATTCAACTCACGAGCAGATTGAAGATCGTGCCCAAACGGTTTCTCAATCATTAGGCGTTTCCATCCATCCGTTTTATCAAGTCCGCTTTCCTTAATATTTAAAGCAATGGTCTCGAAAAATTCAGGAGCAACGGAAAGATAGAACATTCTATTCCCTTTTATATGTAGTTCTTCTTCCCTTTCACGAACGACTTGCAATAATCTCTCATAGTCTTCCGGCTTACTCACATCTAATGGACAATAGCGAAAATTATCTAAAAAACCTTCAAGTTCTAGAGTACCTTCTTCTCTATGACGGGAAAATGTCTCTATTGATTCTTTTATTCTTCCTTGAAAATCTACATGAGATACTTGGCGTCTTCCAAGCCCGATAACGGATATTTGCTTTGGAAGCTTTTGATCTCTATATAAGTTATATAGTGCGGGGTAAATTTTTCGTTTCGCTAAGTCCCCTGTCGCTCCAAATAAAACAAAGGTCATTGATTCCAATTTCAGTCCCCCTCTTGTTGTATAATCCTTGTCAATATTTTAAAAATGAATTGTACAGAAGCCCCTGTTTTTATAAAAAACAAAGAATTCGTAAATTCCAATTCTTTTTATACCTTTCGCTTTCTAATTGTCCCCAATATTAATAGTGGCAATTCAAAGCATTTCCATCACATCTTACTTACCTACTATCACTTAAATAAAATAACTTAATTATTAAAAGTAATTAGGTTATTTTATATCTATCATATTAACCACATAGATTATCATCGTCAAGTAAAGTGTCTCGAATTAAAGATTTCCCATTCCGTACTATCTTTTCGTACTTGTTTATTTATTAGAATTATCTTCATCACATAAAATGAATAATAAAAAGGCAAAAACGAACAAGAATATGTTCGTTTTTGCCTTTTTATTATTGCTTCAATTGATTTTTAACCGCTCTTATAACCAATTCATGATCTTCTTCTGGTGGTAATCCTGAAACGGTTATCATTCCAATAACCCCTACGTTTTTTATTCTGATAGGAAAACATCCACCAAACGCAGCGTATTCCGAAGTATCTAAAAGATATTTTTCATTATAGGAGACTCCAGTTATTTCACTTTGTATTTGCATATAATACGAGCTACGATCATGCAGGGAAACGACTCGTTTTTTACGCTCAATCCATTTCGTATTTTCCTCATTTGTCCCCGTCATCTTAAAATGAAATAATTGCACACCATTTTTCGTTATATCAACAGCAATCAATTTTCCCTCTTGCTTCGCTGTTTCAACGATAAATAAACCTAGTTGCAAGGCATCTTCATTTGTAAAAGAGGAAAATTGAAGTATTTCCTCCTCTTTTAAAATTTGTTTACTTATTTCATTCAAATTTGAAGTACTCATATCTTTATCCCCCTTACTCACTTTATGCCACATGGATATTTTTCAATTTATGTGACTCTATCGTATGACCTTTCAATATTACTAGTACTCTCTTCCTCTTGGTGCTAATAAGAATTATATTTAACGCATTCAAAATGTATGTCCCTTAAAATGCTGCTATACGTACTAAACATTTCGTATAGAGACATCAACAACATTACAAGCTAAAAAAACCAATTGCTTACGCAACTGGTTCGCTAAAATTTCATATGGGATATTCATTCAACCAAAGGAATGCTTGTCTATAATCATCAAAAAACTTTACGGATTCTTTCGTATTGGATTGTTGTAAATAATTCATGATCTCACCTTCTTCAAGGAGAAAAGCAATTGCCTTACTGTGATTCAAAATCGTTTCATTAAAAAACTTCTCTTTCCATACTTTTTGAACAGAAAAATGATCTGGTATATAGCCTTTTCTATCTACCAACAATTTGTATTTCCGTCCCTCGGAAATAAATTGCTGACAAACTTGCTCGAAACCATTAAACCATTCATACACATCATCTGTTTTAATCTTGCCGATAAGACGGGTAACAATTATATCTCCCGAAACCGTTGTGCTAACATTCAGTTTACTCAACCTAAAATCATCTCCCTTAGCTACAATTATGCGGAATTATCTCCTAAAAGCAACAAAATAAAACTGTAACGCATTAAAAAGGGACAGACCCTCCAAACGGAGAAGCCTGTCCCAAAATCGTTCTATTTTTCATTCGAACTAATAATCGTGAATTAGAATAATGATTTAATACTTGCTAAAACAGTAAGTACACCTACAATAATAACAAATACGTTACTCATTTTCCCTTTGTATTTAGCTAGTACTGGTACTTTTTGAATCGCATACATCGGTAATAGACATAAGATAGCAGCAACTAATGGACCACTTAAAGAATCAATAAGTCCAAGAATACTTGGATTTGTGTAAGCAACAAACCAGCATGATAATACAACAAAAGTAAGAACGATTGTCTTAATTGTTTTTTCTTCAATTACTTTTCCACGTGATTGACCGAACTTAATAATCATGTCACGCATTACTTCAAATGCTCCGATATAATGGCCAAGGAAAGATTTTGTAATAGCCACAAAAGCAATGATTGGAGCGGCAATCGTAATTACAGGTGAATTAAGTTCATTCGCTAGATATGAAAGGATTGATAAGTTTTGCTCTTTTGCCATTTTTAAATCCTCTGGAGTTAAGCTCAGTGCACTACTCCAAACGAAGAACATAACTACAACGAATGTCATGATGTAACAAACTTTTTGTATTTGTGCACATTTCGCATCAGTAGCTTCGATTCCATACGTAGCTCTCTGTTTCACAACAAATGATGAAATCATAGGTGAATGATTAAATGAGAATACGATGATTGGTAGAATCATTAATATCGTTCCAAAATATCCTGTTCCTGTTGAAGCAGTAGAAACAGCTGAAAAGCTAAGCATTGACGTATTCCACTGTGGAATTAAAGATATTGCGATAAATAGTAGAGAAGCTATGAAAGGATACACTAGCATACTCATGACTTTTACAGTAATATCTTGACCAAAATTCAGTATAGCGATAAGACCAAGAACTAATACAAGTGATAAAATAGCCCTTGGAGGTTCTGGCATGTGCAATTGATGCACGATAAAACTACTTGCAGTGTTTGTAAGCGCAACCGAATACATTAGTACGATTGTATAAATTGAACCGAAATATACGATGTTAAAAATGATACTCGCTTTATTTCCAAAATACTCTCTAATTGTACCTGTGATCCCCTCATCAGCAGAATTAGAAGCGTATATCATTTTAGCAAGTGCCCTATGTGAGTAATACATAACTGGATATGCAAGCAATGTAATTAGTAGTAACGATAATAATCCACCTGAACCTGCATTAATCGGTAAAAAGAGCACCCCTGCTCCAATTGCAGTTCCAAATAGACTGAGTGCCCATGTAGTATCCTGCTTATGCCACTTTTTCGGATCTGCATATTGCTCATTTTTTCGTGCGGTATTTTCAGCTTGAACTTCTATTTTCTTTGCAGTATTCCCGTTCATATAATAACTCCCCCTTTTATCTATTCCTGCGGCTCTCTTTATAGCTAACGAATATTTTTCTTTTTCGGAAAATGAATGTCTTACAAGTTGCCCCACATTGTATGTCCTTCATCAAAATGAATCCAAATTAAAACATTCGCTAGATAGCGTCCTAATATAATTGTTAGCGTTAACAAAAAAGTTTACTCGTACTATCCGCTCCTTATATAAAGACCACTTAAGAGAACAATATAGAATAGATTTCATAAATACGTTGCAACATTTCTAATAACAGTGTATTACTTTAATGGTTTCTCTGAATTACTTGTAACAGTAATTTTAGTTAAACCGGCCTCTCTTCATTTATGAGGCATTTCTTTCTCAATTCTATACATCACTTTCATAGCTTCGGCAGCATTTATGGTATTGATTACACAAGCCACTGAAGCACTTTACATACATTTCGCCTCTAACCACACACCTTTCTTACTTATAATCGCATTTTTTATATTTTCTCCAGAGATAATAAAATTTCTCTCGACGCCCTCATTATAACGTGTATATTTATAAAATTAATATTTTTATATTTTCAGAAATATTTAGCGAGCAAAATTTTATACGGATAATATTTTACAGTTCGTACACAACCCTTGTTCCTATCGCTTAAAACTGAATGAATTAGAATAAAACACTTTCATACAATACTTACCAAAGTTACTCATTTTAAAAATACTTATATTCTTTTCTTTCAATAAAATTTATTTTAATCAAAAAAGATATTCCAATAAATAATTAACGTGGTTAAAAAGAAATATCTTTTTGAATGTACAAAGAAATTTTCAGGATATATATTATCACTATTGCATTCATATACATTTTTAGGAAAAATACTTTTTTAATTCATAGCAATAAGAGGACCGTTAACATTTTACAAAAACCTACGCTACACGAAAAAATAAAATGAGCTGCCCCTATCAGGCAGCTCATTGACATAATTATCGTTATGAGGAGTGGGCAAACAAATCAATGCACCGTCATCTTAATTCGAGTTTTTTTAATCCTTCTTCAGAAATATCTCTATGTTTGTAATGAATCGTTTTTACATCATTTCCTTTTATACGAAAAGTAATTGTGTCCTCTCCATAAGGAGGATTGTGTGCACCCTCAAAGGTTTGAATTTGAACAGTTACATAAAAAATATTGTTTGTTTTATCTGTTTTTATTTCAAGTATTTTTTCAGAAACTCGATACCAAAGTTTTGGTTCCTTATAATAATTTTCAACTTCTTTACTTATCGGCTCTAATAAGAGATTAATGACCACTTCTTTTAAAAACTGTTTTGGTACGGGTATTCTGTTAATTTCCTTCCTTTTCACATCTATAATTTTCCAAAAACCGCCACTCTTTTCAACAGTATAAAGAACATTCGTACCGTCTGCTTTCCAAAGATGAAAATAACCTTTATTTCCCTTAATATATAATCTTGGTTCATCAATCCACTCACCTTCTGTTTGGACTATCCCTAGAAACAGTTGAGTAAGTGGCGTTATTTTATAACCTAATTGGTTAAAATCACCAAACGAATAAAGTTCATAACCGGTTAAATCTATGTCAAAGCTTTCATTTCTATTATTTTCTATTTTTACAATTGCTTGAGCGGAAATACAGGGTAATAAAAAACTCAGAAAACATATGATGCTAATTATTTTTATTTTCATACAACCAATCACCTCTTTTATTAAAGTGCAACAAAAGAGATGATATTATTGATTATTGCACGATTCAAACTATTAAAAGGCAATAATGTAACCTTTAAACTCCCTCGTTAACTAGCTCTTTTATCGAGTTTAATTTTGAAGAAAGCTCGATAAACCATTCTTCGTCTCCTGTTAATAATGCAAGGTCTATAAGATAAAGGATTTGCTCCTTATTGATTACCTTTGATTCAGGGAGTTTGTTAACATGTTTACTAAAGAGTAAAATCGCTTCGTTTTTTGTGTACTTGTCGTCGCGTTTCACAATGCTAACTGTAACTACATCTTCCACTTCATCAAGTGATACAATGTAACCAACTATAAATTCGCCCTCATTTGATATTCCACGAACCCAATCTCCCACTTTTAAAACATGATTATTATTTGACAACATACTTTTTCACCTTCTTATAAATATTTTTTGTAACGATAAACAAGGAATAAAAACGAAATCAAACTGTAATATTTTCCATTACATTTAAATAGTAAGAACTTACGGCTCTATATAACAAGTAAGCCGCTTAACGTTCTTGATTGATAAGATCAACAACTTCTTTCATTGTATAGTTCTTTAAGTATTCACCTAGATGTTCTTCCGCACCTAAGAAAATAGCGAAAAGAACTTTTCGCATGTTTGAACCTACAATACACTGATTATTTGACTCAGGACACTTAGGCTGCAACGCACCTTCAGAGGTTATCTGATATATATGCCAAAGGCTAACTTCACTTAAATCTCGAGCAAAAATAAAACCGCCACCAGTCCCCTCTTTCGATTGTATAAACTTATGTTTTTTTAACAAACTTAGCACTTTGCGAATGCGTACTGGGTGAACACCTGCACTTTCTGAAATAGCGTTACTTGTTGACATCCGGTCTGGCTGTAAAGCTAAATAAGTTAAACTGTGTATGGCCAAGGTAAAGTCGCTGCTCATTATTTTCCTCCTACGATCCAAAAAAATTATTTCTCCTATATTCACATACTGTAGCTATAAACATTACAGATAGATTAGCCAAACGTTAAAATATATAAGACCCACTCTTAGCATAAAGAAATAGATTCCATAACTTCATTTAGCTTTTTAAGTTACAATACATTTAAAGACTCCATTGTTTCTTCACTTGTTCTTCTGCCAACTGTTTAATTTTTTTCCACACTGTATCTTTGCTTACAATAACATTTGTTTGATAATTTCTATCGTTATAATTAACTGTAACACATACTTCAATCATCTTCTGCTTCCTCCTTTCAAAAAACTTTTCTTAAAAAATATTACTTGTTAATTAGCCAACTTTTGCAGTTCAATATTTAAAAATGTTCGGACGCTACGTGGTAAAAATTTGCGAATTTCTTCTTCGTTAAAACCAATCTGTAATCTTTTCTCATCCAGCATAATTGGACGACGCAACATTAGCGGATGCTCAATGATTAATGTATAAAATTCATTTAGCGAGAGCTCATCTATATTTATATTTAAGTCTTGAAAAGTTTTGGATCTAGTTGAAATAATTTCAGTAGCCCCCTCTTCCGTTAAACGAAGAATGGATTTAAGTTCATCCACTGTCATAGAGTTGGATACGATATTTTTTTCAGTATAATCAATTTGATTCTCCTCCAGCCATGCTTTTGCTTTTCGGCATGAACTACAGCTTGCTGTTGTATATAAAACCACCATATTTCACTCACTCCTTTAATTTTTTTATGAAATGCACATTTTAAATATCGGTTACTGAAATGTATTAAAAAAAATTACAGTTTAGAATCAAATTCACGTAATGTTAGTTATTCAGCAATGTTTCATTTATCTCTATTATTCATTTCTTTTAAAATGCTTCTTCTATACATTTGTTGAAACTACATTTTACAGACGATGACAACTCACTTCTAAAAAGCTTACTGTAATTTTAAACCTTACAGTTCTATTAATCAAATGTTAAGTCTTGGAGTAATTAATCATTTTTTTTATGTGAATTTCCCCCATAGCGTTATTGAAGACACAAAAATAGGTTGAGGCAATACGTGCCCCAACCTATTTTTTATGCCTCTTTATAACTTTTTGCAGTAATAACTGTTTCAAATTCAAAGGTTTCTGGCAGGTGATCAGCATAAGAGTATTCAAAAGTTCGTCCATCCGTTAAATAGGCCACCTGCTCCACTCTCATTAGAAAATCTTGATTTGTTAAGTTCATAAACTGCTTTTCCTTATCATCTGGGCGAATGCCTTTGACCCTAACAACGGATGTTCCCACTTTAAGACCTAGTTTATTTTGAATGTATGAGTAGATCGACTCCTCTAAAACCGAAGCTTCAACACCTGGAATGACCGCAATAGGCATCCATGTATGCTCCATAATCGTTGGGATACTGTGAATGATACGAAGGCGAATGATTTTATATACGAAATCCCCTACTGAAATGCCCAATTTTTCAGCAATGATTTCATCGGCACCGACAATCGTAAACTCGATAATTTTACTTTCTACCTCGCTGCCATAAACAGCTTTCGTACCTGTTAAAGTTTGAATCATTCGTGCCTTTTCCTGCTGACGCCAATCTTGAACGACTGTTCCACTTCCGCGCCGGCGGATAATGTATCCGTCTCTCACTAACAGATCCAGCGCTTTTTTTATTGTCAGGACTGAAACGCCAAATTCTTCAGCAAGTATAGGACTACTTGGAATTTTTTCGTTGATTTTATATTCGCCATCTAAAATTTGCTGTTTCATTTTTTGATAAATGCCGAGGTATTTTACTTGTGTTGATCCGCTTGCCATTTCCATACCTCCTTTATGCTGTATTCCCTCTTCTATTCATTCAAATGTAAAGCCTCAAGTTTGTAAACTGAAGGTGATGGCGCAGCAAATCCGTTTTCTAAAATTTCAATATTCGTTATTGCTTCTTCGTCTTTCACAAGCTTTGGTGCACCATTTACAATTGTTTCATACGCTGCATCATAGAAACGACCGTAATCGCCAAGCGGCGTTTTAATTTGTTTTTCAATCCAATCACCGTTTGCATTGCGATATTTAGCAACCCCATAGTACATCGGCGAATCTTCACCAAAGCCTGCACTCTCAGGCATAATACCAGCTTTCAGATCATTTTCCTGCTGGTCTTCACCATATTTAATAAACGATCCATTTGTCCCATGAACGATAAAACGCGGATAATCTTTCGCTACAACATGGTTCGTTTTTAGTTTAATTTTCAGCTTATTTCCGTAATGTAGTCCAACATCAAAATAATTATCAACCGCACCTTCCACTTCATTATTACGAATATCGTATGTCACCGTATCTGGACGGCCAAATAGTGAAATCATACGGTCCATCGTATGAATACCTAAACTATAAAATGAGCCTTCTTCTTTTGGAGCTTCATGAGTGATTGAACCAGGACGGAAATAATCAATATGTGATTCAATCTCGACAATATCACCAAGGAATCCTTGTTCCACAACTTGCTTCACTGCTAAAAAATCACCATCAAAACGACGGTTTTGGTAAGGCATAACTACTACACCTTTCTCTCGTCCTAAAGCTAACAATTCTTTCGCATGTTCTACTGTATCGCAAAATGGTTTTTCAACGATAACTGATTTTCCCGCAAGTATAACTTTTTTCGCGAATTCATAATGCGTATGTGCTGGCGTACAGACCGTCACTACTTGAATTTCTTTATCATTCAACAATTCATCCAAATCAGTAGTAAAGCTAACACCTTTTTCCTCATATGGAGCTGCTAATTCTTCATTTATTTGACGTACAAAAATCGTTTTTATTTTTATATTATTACGTGTGTTTACATAAGGTAAGTGATAGCGGTTAGCTGACTTTCCAAATCCAATAAAGCCCATTGTTAATGTCATGTTCTTCAACTTCCTTGCTCATAAATTTTCGTTTCTATATTTATTATATAGTTTAGTTATAAAAAGTATATAGTTTTGATTTATAAATTATATATTAAATAAAAAAATTCAGGTTAAAAAGGAGCATAACAAATATGGCACACACTACTACATCTATGGAAATTTTCGGTTCACCTGAACAAGTATGGCAATTAATTGGAGGATTCAACTCCCTTCCAGACTGGTTACCTTATATACCTAGCAGTAAATTAACTGAAGGCGGTCGTGTACGTCACCTAGCTAATCCAGATGGTGATACGATTATAGAACGTTTAGAAGTATTCAATGATAAGGAACGGTACTACACGTATTCAATCATGAATTCACCATTCCCAGTCACTAATTATGAGTCCACAATCCGGGTTAAAGAAGGTGCTGAAAGTAAAACATCATTAGTAGAGTGGTTTGGTACGTTCACTCCTGTTGAGGTTAGTGATGAAGAGGCAATAAATCTGTTTCATGGTATTTACAGTGATGGGCTCAAAGCATTGCAGCAAGCATTTTTAGATTGAACTACTAAAAAACAACGAAAAGCAAAGCGATATCGCTTTGCTTTTTTATAAAATCCCTTTTAACTTTTCACCAATCAACTTCGCTACATACTCATAGCCTTCTGATCCAAAGTGTAACCCATCTCTTTCATCATTTTCTACAAACCTTTTATAATTCCGTTCCTGAATCATTTCGGCGTACAAATTTAGAAAATAGCTTCCTGTTTCTTTCGCCACTTTCTCTACCACGTCTGCATACTGACCGAGCACTTTATTTGTTCTATTGCGCTGTCTTTCCTCATCAACTGGCGCGGGACTGATAAGCAGTACTTTATCTGACGAAATCCGCTTCACAATCTTCTCTAAGTTTTCTTTATATACTTGTAATGATCCTTGTGAAAAAGAAACTGCATCATTCGTGCCAAGAAAAACTGTTACGAAATCTGGTTTATGTGATAATACATCTTCTTCAATTCTATGTAACGCATCGAACGTATTATCACCCGGAACCCCCGCATTTACCACCTTCCAATTCGGAAACATCTCTTGCAAACGCGGTGTTAACCTCGGTGTTCCATCAAAAAACGTTTCATCAGCTGTAATACTATCACCGAAGCATACTAACGTATTCATAAAGTCTAACTCTCCTTTTACGTATGAAATAATTTTCCTTCTATCGCCTTCATATATCTTTCAGCAGAACGTTCCACTGCCTCATTTGCATTTTCTTTTACTACACGATGAAAAGCGTTGTATAACCGATTAAATTGTAACGGCTTTACTCGATTCACCATTTCTTCCACTTTTCTCGCTGGTAATGGAATTAAGTTTGGATAGCTGTACATAAAGCTTACCCATCGCTCATCTGCTACAACTTGTATAATATCGCCTGTTAACAAAATTCCTTTTCCGTCATTACCTTCTTCCCAATGTAAGACAGATCCTCCTTTAAAATGACCACCTAAACGATGAATGACCAATCCATCCGCTAATTGTAAAGACTCACCAGACCAATAAATAATACGACTACTCGGGCGCATCACCCACTCTTTATCATCTTCATGTATGTAAATTGGTACATCAAATGTCTCTGCCCATTCTACTTGCGTTGAATAATAATGAGGATGAGACAATGCAATCGCATCTAATCCGCCAAGCTCTTTTATTTTCGTAATTGTCATTTCATCTAAATAAGTAATGCAGTCCCACAGTAAACGATATGACTCTGTTTTCACTACATATGCCGTTTGACCGATCGCAAACCCTGGTTTTGTCGTAATACTATAAAGCTCGTTTTCCTCTTCGATTATTTCATTTTTATATGTATCACCTGTTTGTAAGCTTTCTAGCGTCGTCCAAGACTGCCCTTTCGGATTCACATATTGCCTTTCTTCATCACAAATATGACAACTCACCGGTTCTTCTACACTCGCTGCATACTGCACACCACACGTTGTGCAAACATAATTTTTCATGATCATTTCCCCTATCCCTATATTTTTATTAAGCTGATTTTTTATTTTCAATTAATAAAATGATAATGGAATTACAGTAAATCCTTTTTCGTTTCTGAAACATTCATTTCACGATCCCCCCAAAATATTTGTGCTATAAAGCAGCTTCAACCTCGCCCATCCAATAACGCCAAGCTGCTAAATAACCTTCTAAATCTTTCGGGTGGTGCCGTAAACATGTATCTATACGCAAATATAAGCCTATAACTATTTCTTCATATAAATCACGGTCTTTTTTATGAAATACACACTGTTTCATCACATAATCAATCGTTTCTTTCGTTAAATCTTCCGGAGTGGAACAAAACGCATAAATTAAATCGTATATAGGATCTCCTAACACTGGCAAGGGATCAATTACACCGTGCAGCTTATTCTCTTGAAATATAAAGTTATGAAATCCAAGATCCCCATGTAATAAAAATGGCTGCTCTACTCCAGCGTCCCTATTTGCTAACTTAAGAACCGTTCTATACTCTTCTTCACTTATGTAACGTTTTACATTTTCATGAGCTTCCATCACATTTGTCGTTAAAAATTCATTCCAAGATTGAACCGGATTTTCTTTCCATCCCCAGACATCTACATCTGAAACTCTTTCATACTTATTAATAACTTCTTTTACAAGTGTACGAAGCGTACTTCGTTTATCCCCTTGTTCACAAGAAGTACTACCTTCAAGAAAAGAATACACAATATACTTATGGAAAGGTTCATTATACAAAAGCTTCGAAAACAACGTATTCCCCTCATAAAAAGAAAGAAAATTAGCTTCTTCACGTATTACTTCCGCTTCATTCAGCTTTACAACATATTCTTCATCCAGCAAATACACTGTACTTGTCGTTCCTCCGTTTAACACTTTTATGCTATTTGGATCATGTGAAATCACTTTCTCCTTAACTAGTTGTGCAGCGATTACTGAAATGTCCATTCCCTCACCCTTTAATCCCGAAGATTCCATCAATTCAAAAGACAACTTTACTATTATTTGACAAACACAAAGGAATTCCTCCTAAAAATCTTAATATAACAAAAAACATTTACTTTTATATTTCAAAAATAAGGAAATACTAACAAAAACGTTACATACATATAGGAGGACAATATGAAACCTGAATTTTTAAAAGCTGTACATGATGCCATTGGAAATGTCGAACACATTCATATAGAAGAAAGCGGTGCTGACAGCTTACTTATCCATCATGATGATGCACAGCAGTTACAACAGGTCGCTAAAACGTTAGAAAACAACAATTTCCGCTCTGCTTTAAGAACAACTGGCGATGCTTCGTATATTGAAGTATTGAACAGATAATGAAAGTCCGGATGTATGCCGGGCTTTCTTTTTTATATTGAAACTTCAAATTCTTTCACATACACCGCTGTTCCAGCAATATCTATTTGTAACTTCTCATTTTCTACATCTTTCGTTACATATACCGTTACACGACCATCTTTATTTATTTCCTGTCCTTGTTCAACAATTAACTCCATTTCATGGTCAAAATCTTTTTCCAAATACATCGCATAATACGCCCCCATTACACCTGAAGCTGTTCCTGTCACTGGATCTTCTATCGTTCCAGCATAAGCCGATGAGAAATGACGTCCATGCATTTGTGCCTGTTCATCATAAGTTTCTAGACAAATTGGGTGAATAGAAGCATTAGGTATTTCTTTTAATACTGATGGAAATGCAGCATTATTAGGGTTCATTCTCTCACACGCATCTAGATTTTTAATCGGTACAATTACAGTCCAATTACCAGTACTTCCATATACAATCGGTAAACTTACATCTAAATCATTTACTTCTAAACCGATACTATGAGCTAATTCTTCTTTTGAACCTGTAAATTCTTTAAACTGAGGTGCTGCCTGCCTCATTTTAATAAAGGTTTCTCCATTTTCATTTACACCTATTTGTATCGGTAAAATCCCAGCCTTCGTTTCAATCGTAAGGTTACTTTTCTCTTCTAATAAACCTTTTTCGCGCAAGGCATATAGCGTCCCTACTGTCCCATGACCACATAAATCCATTTCAAAACCAGGTGTAAAGTAGCGCATTCTTATATCTCCTACTTCTGAGGAAAGAACAAAAGTTGTTTCATTATATCCAACTTTTTCAGCAATAATTTGCATTTCCTCTTCCGTTAATCCATCTGCCTCTAATACAATACCTGCTGGATTCCCCATATTCGGTTTATTCGTAAATGCGTCATAATGAAATACATTTATAGTCTTCATTTTCTTTTCCCCTAACCCTCATTAAAAATTTTATAATAAAGCTCTATCTCCGTTTTCAACGAACAATTATTTCTCCAAAATATCCTCTGCATCTTTTCATTCGATGTATGCGTGCTTCCGATGTAATAAGTAGCCCCCATTTCCTTTAACATATGCAACGATTGAAGGTGCAACCGAGAAGCAATTCCTTTCCCGCGATAATAAAGCATTACCCCAAAGTAAAATAATCGTCCTTCACTTTCTGTTCCAGTTTCTATATGGGGTATAGACATACCAATCGGCTCATTTTTATCATAAAAAACAATACATGACTTTTCCCAGCCCTTATCTAACTCTGTTTGCACTGAATAAAAATGCTCATCGATAGTTAAAATTGAAGTTTGATTCCCTGAACCCGACATACATTGTTCCCAAATATATTTAAAATCTTTTTCCGATAACGTTCCTTCTGCTATTGATCGATATGTATATTGTCTTTCAAGCTCTTCTCCATTGTTCAATTCTCTACATACTTCTATCTTTGCAGCATACAAAGAAAAACCGGCATCAAGTAACACTTTTGCGCTTGAGTTATAACTACTAAACCTTTTGTTTAATACAATACTCGCTCTTTTTAACTCCCAATTAAAACAAACCTCTTCAAATCTACTTATCTTTTCTTTATATGTTTGTACATTATACAAAACATCTTCTTCTGTTTCTTCAATTGTGTTAACGCAGCCTCAGTTCTAACTAACGGATAAACGATATGTCCATTTTCATGAAACACTTTTACTAACTGTAACCCTAATCCGCAATTTCCACCTGTAATTAAAACTCTCATATATTCATCTCCTTATTTTTAAAATAAATAAGAAAATCCACCCACTTACCATTCTCTAATGAAAACGCCTCTCTCTTACATTCAAATGAAAAACCCGCTCTTTCCGCAAGACGAACGGATGGCTCATTATCAACACGTATATGTAATTCAATTCTATGAAAATGAAGACGATTAAAAAATAACGGTAACGCAGCTTTTACACTTTCTGCCCCATATCCATTTTTCCAATATTGATTATGAATAGAGTAGCCCATCATTGCCCACTGATAATCTATACGTAAAATTTTAATCAGTTCTAGCTTACCAATATTAGCTCCGTCTTCTTTACGAAAAATGCCTAATACATACATTTCATCTCGATGTGCTGCTTCATCAAAACCTCTTATCCATTCCGTGAACCATTCTTTCGTTGATGATGCCATAACTTGATAACCATCGTCATATGTATACTGCGATGGTAACCTCTTATGAAATCCATCTAACCAATTTTCATAATCATCATTTTGGAACGGACGAATCATAAGTCTCTCTGTCTCTACCTGTAATAGCGGAAGCTTCATTTACATCTCTTCCCTTAATTAATATTTGAATTTTCTTTATTATCTTACACAAAATACAAAATCTAGTAAATTATTATGTTCTTGATAAACAAGATTCTATTAAAATACAAAAGGAAACCCTGTTCTGAAGGGTTTCCTTTTGTCATCACACTACCAGACTTATCTGTGATTTAAAACCTTGTATTCTGTCTTTAATATTCCATACACATCAACATCTTCATATGTATTTAATAAAAGTCTATTTTGTCTCAATGTGCCTTCTTTACGTAAGCCCGATTTCTCTAACACCTTAATCGATGATCGGTTTCTAGAAATGGCGGATGCCCAAATTTTATTTAAACCTAATTCGATAAAGCCAAATTGAATCATCCTGTTTACAGCCTCAGTTGCAAAACCCTTTCCCCAATAATTCTTACCAATCCAATAACCAAGTTCACCTCTATTGTTACCCTTGTCAATTCTTAATGTAATTGTACCTACAATTTCTCTTGATTCTTTAGAGACAATTCCTAAAGGATATTCGATTCCTTTCCGTATAAGTTCTGGTTGCATATCAACCCAATCTTGCGCGAACTCCAATTTATATGGGTGCGGAAGCCCAAGAATATTAGCTAATTCCTTATCATTAGCCAATTCTCTAATTCTACATACATCATCATTGGTAAAAGGTTCTATACATAAATGCTCAGTTTCTAATTTTATAGCCATTATTTCTCCCCCTTGTACTGAAATCAATTAACTTCCTTTAATTTCAATATTATACTAAAAAACACAAAAAGTTTTAAACATTCACAATACCCATCAACAGAATCATAAACAAAAATCCAGTTATGCTTTATACATAACTGGATTCCTCATCACCTAATCATTTTTTATTTTACAAGTACACCTTCTCTTAATTCCCCCTTCAACACTTTCCCTAAAGCATTTTTCGGTAATTTGTCCATAAATACAACTTCTGGTATTTTATAACTTGCTAGTTTTTCTTTACAATGCTGTATAATTTCTTCTTCCGTTAAAGATGTTTGCATATCTTTTACAATATACGCAGTCGGAACCTCTCCCCAAAAGTCATCTGGAACTCCAACTACTGCAACTTCTAAAATACCATGTATTTCATGAATAACATCTTCTACTTGATCTGGATATACGTTATCACCACCGCGTATGATAACGTCTTTATATCTTCCCATAATATGCAGGAATCCATCGTCATCTATCATGCCAGCATCGCCCATGTTAAACCAATTATCTTTTACTACTTTCTTTGTCGCCTTTTCATTATTCCAATACCCTTTAAACATATATGGACTCCTTACATGAATCTCCCCAACTTCATTTGTTGTTAGTTCATGTCCTGTTTCTGGATGAACAATTTTCACCTCTACATGTTTCAAGGTTTTCCCTACAGAAGACATCTTTTCTTTTCCCATCATTGGATGCCATGAAGTTACAACCCAACCTTCTGTACTACCATAGCCTTGCACCATATATATTCCTTTTTCCATATATTTTTGGATGAGTGTTTCTGGCACTTTTGTTCCACCGCTTTGTGCTACTTTAAAAGTTGAAATGTTTCGTTCCTTTTTATTTAGTTCATCAAGCATATAGCTATAAACAGCTGGGAATGCAAGCATCGTCGTAATTTTCTCTTCTTCAATCTTATCCCAAATAAGAGTAGGATTCGAATCAGCTAAGAAAATCATCGTAACACCGTGATAAATGCAATTTAAAATAGAAAGCACGCCACTCATATGGAACAATGGATGCACGGATAAAAAGCGTTCTCCTGCCGGAATTTCTCTTTGTCCTGCAATCTCTGCAAAATAATGATGTAAGTTTTTATGTCCAATTACACATGCTTTTGCTTGTCCAGTCGTTCCTGAAGTAAATAAGTAAATGGCATCATCATCTTCATGAACTTCTACGTTCGGCTCTGTACTTGGCTGTTCTTGTAATGTTAATTCAAATGAACCAAAGCCTTCTTTTGTCGTTTGAATTACATAAGGAATTTCTTTAACAGCATCAATCTTTAAAGCTTCATGGAACTCTTCATCAATAACTAACACTTTTAATTTTGCTTCTTTTACAATCGTTTCTAATTCATACGCAGTAAGCTGATGATTTAGTGGAATACATACCGCTCCGATTTTTAAACTTGCCATCATAACGCTTGGAAATGGATGATTATTTTTGCATAGTATTCCAATACGATCTCCTCTTTGTACACCGCTCTGTAACAAATAATGTGCAAGCTGATTTACTCGTTCATTATACTGCTGAAACGAATACCTTTTCCCTCCCCCTACAAGCGCTTCCAAATTTGGTGATTGCATTGCTCTTTTTTGTAATAATTTTTGCATCGTTCTCAAGTAAAACTCCCCTTTATATATGTTAGATTTTTTATTTTACCAGATTAATTATTAATTTACTAAAGATTACACTTAGTGAATATAAATTTTATAAAAATAGCCATCTACTTAACAAGTAAATGGCTATTCCCTCTTATATATTAGAATACTCCTTATTCATCACATATCGTACATACTCCGGTGCGCTTTTATCAATCTCTTCATCACTTAATTTATATTCAGCACCGTATAAATAAAACGAAGGTATAAATTTCATATCTGTATATAAGCATGTAGCTTGAAATGGTTTTGTTAACTCATCCATCGTGATCCCACTATTTTCATAGTCTTTTTCTAATCCACCTATCGAAATAGCTACACCAAATTCTTTCCCCTTCACTTTATCTCCTTTTGATCCGTAAGCAAATCCATATGTTAATACATCGTCAAACCATTTTTTTAATAATGGTGGTGAGCTGTACCAGTATAGCGGAAATTGAAATATATATCGGTCGTGTTCTACTAACAGCTTTTGTTCCTCTTCCACATTAAACTCCCAATTCGGTGCCGCTTTATATAATTCATGCACCGTAATTTCATCCGAATATTTCTCAAGTTCTTCAATCCATCTTTTATTAATTTTTGATTTTTCAATATCAGGATGTGCTACAATTACAAGTGTTTTCATCATCTTCCATCCCCTTTATAAATTATTCAACCCTTTACGTATTAGTATGAATGAGTCACATATAATTGAAAAGTACGTACTTTAAAGTGCTATAGGAACCTTAAAGTACCTGTGGAGGTGTTATATGAATCAAAATGATGACTGCCCAATTGCAACGACACTCGATGTAATCGGCGGAAAATGGAAAGTTCATATTTTATGTGTTTTAATGGATGGAAAAATGCGCACAAATGAAATCCGGCGAGAAATCCCAAACATTACGCAAAAAGTTCTGACTCAACAACTTCGGCAACTTGAAGCTGATGGGATTATCCATCGTACTGTATATCAAGAAGTACCACCAAAGGTTGAGTACACAATAAGCGAATACGGGAAATCTTTAATGCAAATTATGAATGAACTATTTGAGTGGGGAAAAGATCATCAAATGAAAAGATTACATGACTAAAAAAACTACCAACTTCTTTACATACTGGTGGGAACAGCACATCACTATCAAGCTAACAAAAAGACCTTAATAAAAAACTTTCATGTTTATAGTCCATTTAAGAATTAGCTTGATAGTGATACGGCAAGACCCAAATAAAGAAGTATATGAAACAAATTAACAACAACGCACGGCTGATGTTAATAAGAAAATTATAGTCGCTGAATGTCTTTCTTACTTCATTTTGAAGTTTAAACAATTATCCATTAAGCCAAGCTTAATAATATCGCTTTTGTACGATTATCCGTTACTTCATAATAAATTTCTAACCCTTTTCGAGTACCTGTAACGACTTTAGTAGCTTTTAGTTTAGATAAATGTTGACTAATTGTACTTTGAGGCATTTGTAACATTTCATACATTGTCGTTACGTTAATAGGACCTTTTGCAACCATTATTTTTACTAATGATAAACGGACAGGATGTGCTAATACCTTCAATACTTCAGTGATTTCTTCATACATTTCTTTCATATTTTTTCTCCCCTTTTATATAAATATTAATGATATCCATATATATAATTCGAAAGGATATACGATTTTGTGTCCGTCATTTTAAAAAAATAAAAAATCTTTTCAGATGGAAAGAATCCCCCCTCTGTTCAATATTCTATAAAGTGAAACTTTAATCAGTGGGGTTTTCTTCATCCCCCACTGATTATTAGTTGAACCAATCGGGCTTTTATGGGCAGTTGATCCCCATCTTACTTCTTTGCTTTCGCTGAATTTTGAGGTAGGGGTCTTACTGCCCATTAAAGCGGGATACATTTTTCTTTCACTCGATATTATGTGGTAGGAACTTTCCTTATTGCGATCCTCTTCCATTGTTTTCTTGCT